>JBOHXA010000098.1:0-5541 GCA_050737335.1 Limisphaerales bacterium
GATATGGCGAGTTGGTGGAATAATCCACGGTGACATTGCCGTAAGCGCCGTTATTGCGGACGACGGTGATGACGGGGCTTAGATTGGTTGCCACAAAACTCGATGCGGCAAAACCGAAAGTGCCGGCTTGCTGGCTGTTGTCAATCAATGAAACCGGCGCGCTCGACAGTCCCAAGGCCACGCCCACCGGAATGTCCTCGCCTCCCAAATATAATTGGTCAACATCAGCCGGATTGGCCAACTGATAGGTGGCCGTCAAATTGCCCGCCATGTTGGCGTCGGGCAATATCGTCACGTTGACTTCGGAAGCGTCAACATACCCGCCGGCAAAGCCCTGGCCAAACTGATCATACAAAAATCCGCTGTATCCGTAAAGCCCATCGCTGTGCATGCGCGTGGGGCCGTCGTATTGCCATGCCAGATTATCGAAAGGCTCGGGAGATTGAAACGCAAAATCCGATCCGCTCTGGGCGGTCCCGGGCACGATGGAAAAATTGGCTGACGCCGGCCCAAGAAAACCGTTGGTCCGGATGATACTAACCGGTTCGATCACCTGATTGCGGTTGGCCTGGTACCCGGCGGTTGAATCAGGAACCAGCATAAGATTGCCCGGGCCGGGGGTCGCCCCGCCGATGAGCCTGGCAATATTGCTGCGGTTACGCACGCCGTCGCGCGCGTTTGGCTCAATTTCCGTCCCGCCTTCAGAAAGCCACAACCATTGGTTTGTGAAGCTTTGGGCAATGCCCAATTGCTGGTCAATTTCATCGCGCGGGCTTATCTCCGCCTCGCCACCGCCCACTTCATTGAAGCTGCCGCCAATCATGACGTTCCCATCGTTTTGAACACCCACGGCATAAACGCCGGGAGCGTCATAGGAGTAAATCTTCGGCAGGCCGGCAAATTGATTATACGTCGTGTCCATGAAGGTGGTATCCACCGTGCCATCGGTGTATAAACGGGCAAAACCCAGGCGATGCGTGCCGTTGTAAGAGGAGAATTGTCCGCCAATATAAATGGCCCTGCTGATGCTGACACTCACGTTCGTGCCGCCCGCGCTATTCGTATAGGCGCCAAAGGTGTAGGGCTTGAGGTATTTGATGCAGAACACCGTATCATCGGCGCCCGCCCCCACAAAGAAATCGGTGGTGTCGAGGCTGCCGTCGGCATTGAGCCGCGCGAACCGGCTGACGGGAGTGGCATTGAAGTCCTGGAAATCGCCACCGATGAGGACCTTGCCATCGGGCTGCCAATCGAGGGCATAGATGGGTTGATCGGCGCCGAGGGTGGGATTGAACGACGTGTCCACCGTTCCATTGGTATTCAACAGCGCGATGTCGGTGTAACTGTGGCCGCTGACATCGAAGTTGCCGCCGACCATGACTTCCGGGGCATTCGCGCCACCGGTGATGACGGCTGCGTAGCTATAATTGGTGCCGCTGGGAACCAGGCCACCGGGGTTGACGACCAGGATTATTGGCGTGGCGCCGGGACCATAGGGAACTGAAAATTGGCCGGGCACCCCGGGCGTCGCGACCAGGCCGGTGTCATAGATCAAATTTCCGCCATAATAGACCTGCATGTCGTTGGCGGTCGGGAAATCGTAGTGGACAATGACGTTGCCGACGTAATTGGAATTGATGTTTATCACGGCATCATTTTCCAGAGGCCTGCCCGTGGTTGAAACGACATTGGTCGTGATCACCGCGGTTTGTTTCGCGGCCAGGGCATAGACAGGGCCATTGAGAGTGGTTCCCGGGTTGAAGGAAGGGTCGAGAGTCCCGTTCGGATCAAGCCTGGCAACGTAATCGCAAGGCTCGCCGTTGACTTCGGTGAAGTCGCCGCCGATCAGGACCTGGCCATTGGGCTGGACAGCCAGCGAATAAACGGTGGCGGAATTGCCGCTGACGGTGGCCTGAAAAGAGGGGTCCTGCGAACCATCCATGTTCACTCGCGCGACCCCGCCAGCCGGAGAACCGTTATAGGATGTAAATGAGCCGCCGATAAGAACCTGCTGATCATTCGTATTCAGGGCCACGCAGTCTATTGCATAGCCATCCCGGACATTGATGCCGCCGCCCGGATTGAACGTTTGGTCGAGAAGACCGTCGGATTGGATGAGGCAGATGCCGTAGCGGTTGACACCATTGTAGGAATCGAAGGCGCCCACAGCCAACGTTTCGTTGTTGGGCAGGACCACCAGGCCGTCCACCTGGCCGTCCGTTCCCGGCGCCGGGTTGTTCTGCGGCTGGGTATTGATTGGCGGGGCCATCTTCAATCCAAAATCTATGTTGTAGTTTTCATCCACGGACCCCGCTGGAAGGCGGCCATCGGCCGGGGTTTCTCCGGGAACGACCGGGGCGCGGTCGGCAAGGATGGTGACCTTGGTTTGGGCCACCATGCCCGGCTGAATAATGGCCCCGTTCTGGTTTACCTGATACAAGTTTACGATAAAATCCTTGTCCAGCGTGACGTTGCCGTTGTCATAGATGGTGAATTGAATCGGCTGGGGGTCCCAGGCATGTCCGCTATTGGCGGCGGGAAAGGAAACAGTGCCGCTATAAGAACTGAAAGAGAAATCCGAATTTGTCGCCGCGAGCGCGCCCAGCCCTGGCGGATCCGGGTTGGCATAATCGGATGCGGGCTCCAGAGGAAACGTATAATCATGTCCGGGATTGACGTCATCGAGAAAACCCGAGTCCACAATCCAATTGGCGCTGACGGCATTCTGGTTGGTCCCCCACCGGGTCACCCAGATCGTGACCGGCGTGCCATGCCAATAGTTCGTGACATCCCGGGGAAAACGATAGTTGACCTTTTCAAAATTTACGATGGCGTTTGTCGGCTCAATGTTCCACACGGTATTGGTTGTGATATTCGTGGCCGTTGAGGTGATATTGGTGGAGATAAATTCAGAATTCGCGGGGCCCTTGGGATCAATACGCATGTCGAGAATTCGCACTTCAGCCTGACCGAAGTCGCCATCAACACGCGGCGGCGAGACCGACGCGGCGTCGCCGGAGCCGTCCTCGTATGGGTCGAGTTGAACTCCAGTTATGGCGATTGTAAAATCCCTGTTGGGATGCATGCCGCTGTCAATAATGGGCACATAAATGGTCTTGCTCATTTCGCCATCATCGAAAATCAGGGTTTGGTTGGTTTCCGGCACGTAATCCACGCCGGCAATGGCCGGCTGGTCGCCATTCAGAATCATATTGGTATTGCCGTCTTCAGTGCTATACGTCAGCCATACGCGGCCGGAGGAACCGCCCACGCGCGTAATGGTCACCGGCACCCCCGCCACATTATAAGGATAATAGGAATGAAGCTGAATATTGTACTGGTCCTGGTCCCAGTGGGTAGAATGGCCCAGATCTGTAAGATCCAAATTCTCAAACGAGGATTCGGTCTCACAGGTGGGTATGAGAGGAGGCGGTGTCAATGACAACGGGGAATTGGTGCTGCTTAGGTTCCCGGTGAGATCGAAATTCTCGGTTGCGAAGCGGAACACTCCCGATGGCTTGTAGGCCCAGGTCAATACAATGGGCCCGGTAGGGGTTCCCAGGCCGACGCCAAAAGCGTAGCTTTTATCGCCAAAATTATAATTAAATTGGGCGGCTTTGGAATCCACCGCAATATAATAGGTCTGGCCGCCAACGGCATTGAAGCGAAGGCCGCTGGGACCGCTGTAATATTGATTCACACTACGAAAAATAGCGCCGATCGCAAGGGGAATACTGTTGGTGCCGGGTTCGACATCGAAGACGTTTTCCGGGTAGGTTTCATTGGGTTGCGGAACGGGGTAGAGGTCGTCGTTAGCCGAAACCTGCGTGAGGGACGAGAGACTGTTGCCCGTATAAACGGCCATAACGGTGTCCAGCGGAGCCGTTAAGGTGAGGTTCGTGAGCGCGGGCGACGCGAAAGGCTCTTCAATGCTTCCCATTGTGTCCATTTCCACTTCACCACTTTGCGGCGCAGTCCAGGCGTACCATAAGGGAGCGTTAGCCGTAAAACCGGCGATGCTGGGATCGCCGGAAGCCGCCGCCACAAGGCTGTTATCGTTGGTGATGGAGCCGAAAACGCCCGTAATCGGCTCCGCGGTTGCGAACGAGTCCTGCGCGCAGGCCCTCGGAGTTGTGAAAAGAAACGTTGCCGCGGCTAATGCCAGAATGCCACCCATCATCTTTTGCGAGCGCAACACATCCGCCATTGTTTCAATCAAACGGGCGCTAAAAAGGAGGGATGGCGCTCCGACGCCCCAAAAAATTTTCATAAGCTGTTACTGTACCTGTTACTGTAGTTATCACGCGCGGCGCGCGCTAAAGTGCATTTTGCTTTGTCTCTGCATTCGCCAGCTATCCGGCAGTGTCCATAGTATCTAATTTTTAAATTTCAGCAAAGTTTTTTCTCGCGGTCCCTCAATTTTTTAGGGTGGCAAAGCCCCAACGGCCACGGTTCATGGACTGGCTGCGTTTGGCGTAACCACTACCCGATAATACGCGCTGGGCGCCGTCAAATTGAACGGTTCCCGCACAACGTCGCTGATGGGCCAGACAATCGCCGGGGGCAAATTGGTCGGGGACACAAAATTCGTCAGCATCAGCCAGTCGGACCCGAGCAGATTCGTTGAATAATAAACGGCATTGGTGGCTCCGGGGAAGGATTCCCACGCCAGTTTCAGCGTTTTTCCGGGAACATTGACCGCTGCCACTTTCAAATTCACGCGACCGGCCACCACCTCCGGCTGTGAATTTTCAACCATGCCGAGATTCACCGTGCGAATTTGGCCATTCGAATTGAAATTGGTGGAACTGAAATAACCGGTGTATTCAGGGAGCCATACCAGGTGCCCGCCATCCAACCCGTTCAGGATATACGAAACGTCCAGAAAAGGCCCGCCGTTGTCGTATTCAGATGAAATCGCGTCCGCGTAATAAATGGTCAGATTGCCCGCGTTCGGGTGGTTGTTAAAGACCAGCGTGGGAGGGCCGCCCAGTCCCTGCCAGTTCGGGTAGCCAAGCCCGGCATAATTTTCCAGAACCAGGCGGTCCACATAGATGGCGTTGTTGTGGGTCGAACCCGCCGGGCCGCTGAAGTAAAAGATGCTATCTTGAGACAACGAATTCAGAACCAACTGACCAATTGCCACGTTGTTGGTGTTATAGCCCAGGGTGCTGACTCCGTAGTCCAAGCCGGCCCACGTGCTGGAAACCTCCTTATTGGGCGGCGGCGTCACCATTGAGATGGTTGTTCCCAGTAAATTATTTGAGATATTTAACTGTGGATCAGAATCATAGGGCAGGAACGGAAGGACCAATCCATTGCCGCCGGTGCCATTTGTCGAGCCCACGACCCACACATTGCCATTGCTGACCCCGCCGTCCCAAAGGAAGTTGGTGGCCTGCAGGACTAGCGACCTGCCGGCTTGCAACGTAACGCCGCTCACAAGGAGGTTGCTGGCCGCAAGAGAGATATCGCCGCCAGCCGTTATCGAACCATTTGTCAGCGTGGCTGTGAAGGACGTCAAGTCGAACGACCCGGGCC
>JBOHXA010000099.1:0-1271 GCA_050737335.1 Limisphaerales bacterium
ATCTGGTTGTTCGCCGAGTAAATCAGAAACGTGTCTGACGTAAATGTTTCAGGAATGATTTGCGAAGCGTCCACGAAGATAAGCGGTTTGCCCGTGAAGCCCGGCTGCGTGGAACCGTCAATCACCGTTCCATCCGTGACCAGCGGCGGCAGCATACCGGTGAGATGAATGTTGAACACGCTGTTGCTGTAACCGGGATCGCTCGTCGGAATATCGAAGTGAATGGTCGTGCCGGGATGATCCGTCGCGTAATAAATCGCCGCGCGCAAACTGCCGGGACCGACATCGGCGGTATTGGTGACGATGTTGGTGAGCGTCGTGGCCGGCGGATAAAGATACGCCAGCGCCGCGCGGTCGCCCGGACTCAAACAATAATTGCCCATGCGAAATTGGTAGCGCGGAAAATTGGGCGACTTCGGTTGCTGCGTGGCAAGCATGTGGGGATTGATAGACGCAAAATCCCAGCCCAGGTGCATCACGGATTCATAATCATAATTTCCATACGGAACAGTGGTGGGATCAACCGTGAAAAAACCTATATTGTCCGATTCGTTGGTGATGTTGCCGGTCAGGACGGTAATGTAACTGGCCGCGTCAGGCCGGATGTTTTCGTGGTTGAAACCAAACGAGTGGCCCATCTCGTGGCCGACCTGCGCGCGGCTCAAGCTGGAGACAGTGACCAGTTGCGGGCTGTAACTGCCGCCGGAAACATAGTCCACAAAATTGGTGTTGTAAGAAAAAAGAATCCAGTTTGGCTGCGTGGTGTGCGGGACGAATTTGACATTGCCGGCCAGTTCCCATTCGCGCAGTCCGTCGAGATACGTCTCCTGCTCGTTGGTAGTCAGCGTGTTCGTGTCGAATTCATACGGCACGATGCCGTTCGTCCACGGGACATTTGACGGCGAGATGTCGGCGTAAAAATTTGCGGCGAAAACCAGCCGGGGAATGACCGCGAGAAAAAGCGCCAGCCAGCGAAAATAAAAACCCGCGCCACGCAACGCGGCCGCACTGACTGAAAGGCAAGACTGAATTCGCATGGTGAAAAGCGGCATTCTCAAAAGCCGCAAATTCACGCTACGCCGTTTTTTCCGTTCGTCAAGCCATAGATACAGGAACGGTTCAAGAGCTGTTTTGCTGGCCGCGCCCTGGCCGATTCGATTATTCCAGCGTCCAAAGACAGTATGGCGCGGCTGCCAAAACTTCCCGGAGCGTCACGCCGGAACTGACTTTTCGGCGTTTGACATGAAACCCGGCTGCGTTTAGCCAGCGTT
>JBOHXA010000100.1:0-2339 GCA_050737335.1 Limisphaerales bacterium
GTCCTGGATCGGGCAAAATTGAGGGCCCTGGAAGCCGCGTGCCTCAACAACCAGAAACAATTTGCGACCGCTTGGATCATGTACGCTGATGACAATCGCGGCTTGATGGTAAACATGGACACGGTTACGACAGGGAAGGGAGTCGGAACGCCGTGGCGATGGGACACGCCCAATCCCATCCCTTCCATACCACCGGGAACGTCGCAACAGCAAAAGGACATCCTGCTGCTTGAGGCGGAGTATCAACAGGGCGCTATTTACCAATACGCTCCCAATTTCAACGTTCTCCACTGCCCGGCTGATCGCAGGATGTTCAGCCCGGTTCTTCCCAACCCCAATAATTCGTCACCTGGAAATTTTGCGTATGGCAGTTATTCCGGTGTAGCCACGTTAAACGGCCAGGCCGAGCAATTCCTTCAAGAGTCGGCGCTCCGACACCCAAGCTCACTGTATCTGTGGATTGAAGAGAATGATCCGCGCGGGGAAAATTTAAATTCCTGGGAATTGAATTGTGGATCATGGCCTAATTCCACATCAGGAATTTCGTTTAACGATTCAGCCGCCTCGTGGCATGGCGACGACAGCACGTTTAGTTGGGCGGACGGACATGCCACCAGCCACCGCTGGCTCGATGGCTCGACCATCGCCTACGCCCTGAACATGAACCCGGACAAGGATAGTTCGGCGCCTGGTATTGCCAAATGTCCGAACGATCTCCCCTGGCTCTGCCAGGGTTATGCGACCTTGTTGAACCCGTAGCTATTTGCCTCCCAACCCGAAATCCGCCAAATATCCCGACAACCCCGCAACCCGCGAAAGCAAAAACTATGAAAACCCAAAATTCCCTCCGCTGCCTTCGCCGCGGTTTATTTATAGGCGTAGCCGTGGCTGGCCTGGTATCTCACAGCGCCCGCGCCGACTACACGAGCACGGTCCTGGCCGATAATCCCATCGGCTTTTGGCCGCTCAATTTGGCCGATACGAACGGGGCCAACGGCATCGCCACCGACCTGTCCGGCAACACTAACAATGGGACTTTCGTGAATATTTATGTCGGATACAACAACGTGTATGGCCCGTCAGCCTACATCACCAATGGCGTCAGCTTTGACGGCTTGACAACTTATGTGGACTTGAGCACGGGCAGCGATCCCTCTTTGCTCAACTTCGGCGGCCAAATTACGATGGAAGCATGGGTACAGTCGGCAACTCTGGCCGGCACCGGCTATTTGATTGGCAAAGGGTACGATCCCAACTACAACGCGGACGAAATTTCCCTGCGCTGCGATGGTTCCTATCAATATCAGGGCGGCATTTATGACGCAAGTAATGGGGATGTGCGCGTCACTGGAGGCATTGTCAGCACAAACTGGTCGCACGTGGTTTGCACTTATGATGGCGCGCGCTGGAATCTCTATGTGAATGGCGCGTTTGTAGTCGCAACTTCCAACACAAATGGAGCACTGGACTTTCCCACTCCCTGGGCGATTGGCGACGGCACCGCATCGGCCAATAATCGGATTTTCGAAGGGAATCTTTCCGAAGTCGCCCTCTACACGAACGCGCTGACGCCTAGTCAAATCCTGGCGCATTATTTCGCCGGCCTTTACGGCACCACAAATTTGCCGCCCATCATCGTCCAGGAACCCGCGTCACAGTTGGCTTCGCCCGGCGGGACCGTGACGTTCAGTAGCCAGGTCGAAAGTCTGTTGCCGGTGACAAATCAATGGTATTTCAACGAAGCGCCTCTGGCCAATCAAACCAATGCGACGTTGATTTTGAACAATGTCCAAACAGCCAGCGCCGGAAGCTATAGTGTTATCGTGGGCAATGCTGTCGGAACCACGAACAGTGTCACCGTCCGTTTGAGCGTGGAAGCGCCGGGAGTTTACGGTTTCTCGCCCATTGCCATCGCCTCAAGCAGCTACAACGAAGGCATGATTTTGGCGAAGGGGGATTTGGCGCCCGCCACATCCGCGACGATGGATGAAGCGACCAAAAACTATGGGACAACCTGGTTCCAGCAGGGCTACGATTTAAGCGACACCACGGTCGGTCTGCCCGCGCCCGGCTCGACTTATAACTATACCTCCAACAGCATCGAATATTCCTATACCATGGCGCCCAGCTATACAAATGACGATGTCGTCCTGATTAATTCGAGCATCGGCAGCGACACGCTGACCTTGACAACGCCGGCGGCGTACTCGGGCATTTCGTTCCTGGGTAGCGCGGCTTACGGCCCCACGACCAATAACTATGCCGTTTATCATTCCGATGGCACCATCGAAACCGGTCAAGTCGCCATGCCCGATTGGTTCAGCGGCAATGGCTCGATC
>JBOHXA010000101.1:0-1141 GCA_050737335.1 Limisphaerales bacterium
CTATCAGGGATCGGTAAATCAAATCACGAACCTTGCCAACGTCATCGTTATGCAGGAATCAGAGGCATGGCAAACCTACGAAGGCAAGTGGGCAAAGGTTTATGGCTTTGCCGATGGCCATTCAGAACTCCACGAGACGCCGGACGGCGATTTCAACTCTTTTGAACAGCGCCACTCTGTTTCGCCTCCCGCAAACAACCAATGAAACGGCAAAAGTTTGCCGTATTCGGAAAATCATTCCCCGCAATTCCTGACGCATCACGCACCGTGCTTCATTTCAACGTCTCCAAAATCTTCTCCGCCGCGGTGCGTGGATTTTCCGCCGCGTATATCGGCCGCCCAATGACCAGCCAGTTCGCTCCGGCTGCGATCGCTTCACGCGGTGTGAGTGTGCGCTTTTGGTCGTCTGCCTTTTCCGAGCCCGTGCGAATGCCGGGAACGACCAGTTGCACCTGGGCGGGCAGGCTTTTACGCAACGCCGAAATTTCCAGCGGCGAACAGACCAATCCCCGCAGTCCGGCTTTCACGGCGACGTTCGCCAGGCGTCGTACCTGATACTCCACATTCACGTCCATGCCCACTTCACGCAACGCCATGGAATCGAGGCTCGTCAGCAACGTCACCGCCAATACGAGCGGCGGAATCCGGCCCAGTTGATAAGCCGTCTCTTCTGCGGCCTTTTCAGCCGCTTTGAGCATTTCCCCGCCTCCGCCGGCGTGAACTGTCAGCATTTGAACGTCCAGGCGTACCGCGGCGGAAACCGCTTTGGCAACCGTGTTCGGAATATCATGAAACTTTAAATCCAAAAAGACCAGGGAACCGCGTTCGCGGATTCGTTTCACAATGTCCGGACCGGCCGTGGTAAACAGTTCGCTGCCGATTTTGAACCCGCCGCAAACCGGAGCAAGCTGCCCGGCCAGTTGGAGCGCCGCGTCCGCCGCGGGCACATCCAGAGCGACAATGATTGGATTGCGCATGGATTAAATCTAAGACAAAATTACCGCTTGCGACAAGCTTGTCCACCATTTCTCTTCTTCGTGGTTTGCTCCGTCTGTTTAGCGTGTCGTCCGGCACTTGCAAACGCGCCGGTCACGTTGACGGTTTCAGATTCCACAAACTGTGCAATCCCGGACGATTTTAT
>JBOHXA010000102.1:0-4912 GCA_050737335.1 Limisphaerales bacterium
TGCCAGCACGGTACCACGGCTGACGGCTCGTCAAAACATAAATTTCGCAATTCCGAGGGGTTGACAAATCCCGATAATCTTTGCTACTTTCAAAGGCCTGTGCCATGAGCGTCTTGCTAAATCAACATGTTCTCGTGTTGAACCGGTTGTGGCAGGCTGTCAATGTCTGCACTGCCCGCCGGGCGCTGACTTTGCTTTTTCAAGGCCAGGCCCAGGTCGTGGTAAACGCCGAAGACGGCTCTTTTCGCACCTTTAATTTCACGGAATGGCGCGATGTTTCCGAAAGCGCGCCGCACGAGGAGGCCATCCATGCCATTTCCTTTCGTATCCGCGTTCCCCGCATCATTCTTCTTTTAATTTACGACCGATTGCCGAAGAAGGAGGTCAAGTTCACGCGACACAATATTTTCGAGCGCGACAAAAACACGTGCCAATACTGCGGGATTGTTTTCGAGCGCAAGGACTTGAACCTGGACCACGTCGTTCCACGGGATCGGGGCGGGCCGACGACCTGGGAAAACATCGTTTGCTCGTGCATCGAGTGCAACACCAAAAAAGCCAATCGCACACCCCAGGAAGCAGCCCTGCATCTGATCCGCAAGCCCAGGCGGCCCAAGTGGCGTCCGTTCGTGCAAATCAACTTCAGCCTCCACCGTCACGACAGTTGGAAGCATTTCATTGATTTGGCCTATTGGAACGTCGAACTGGGCGAGGAATAGCAGCCCTCGCCGCCCATTTCCTACATTCCCAGTTCCATCGGGCTTTGCGGCTGATACAGCAGTATCTTATCGAAATCTTCGCACACGAAATTGTAGGCGCCCGGCTCAAGCGCCGCCTTGACGGGTCCGCCTTCGGGTGAATTGAGCAATCTCACGCCCGGCGCTTTATTCAGCGGGTGATTTTCTTCGGTTACGCTTTCGGCGCGCAAGGTGGGCAGATAAATGGTGGCCGTCGTGTTGGCAGGAATTTCAATGTGCCAATCAAATTCATTTTCGTCCAAATGCCATTCGCTGCGGATCCAGCCGTAAGGACTCTCGTGCGCCGCCTTGACAAAATTTATTCCGCCGACGGGCATCGGGCGCATGATGATGTGCTTGAATCCCGGTTCAATCGGGTCTGGCTTGATGCCGGCCAGGTCTTCGTACATCCATATTGCCAAATCACCGATGAGCATGACGTGATTTCCTGAATTCATCGAAGGGTCGGCGGTGTCGCCGTTCCACAATTCCCATATGGTCGTCGCGCCATGGCCGACCATGTAACCCCAGCCTGGATAATTTGTTCGGGTAACAATGGTGTACGCCAGATCGGGCTGGCCATTTTCTGTAAGGACGCGCATCAGGTACTTGCCCCCGACGACCCCGACGCCGATGTGGCCGCCCCAGGTGCCCCAGAGTTTTTTCACCAAAAATTGGACTGCCCGCTCGCGCATGTCCGCCGGGACCATGTCGAAAGCGAGTGGCAAAACAGAGGAGGTGGGCGTGCCGTTATCGTATTGGCCAGTATCCCGGTTGAAATATCTCTTGTTAAAAGCATCCTTCATTGTTTTCGCGAGTTGTTTGAAATGCGCCGCGTCGTTTGTTTTGCCCAATTGACGCGCGTAGCCTTGCATCAGTCGCAGGTCATTGTAAAAGAAAGGCGTGGCCAACAAGGGTCCGGCCGTAATTCGAGAGGGGTCTTTGGAATGGATGAGCTTTGGGTCCTCAGGAGGCATGCACCAGTCGCCGTAACGATCATTGCTGATGATGCCGTTTGTGATGAAACCTTCCATGTGGTCCATCCATTTCCTGGCGCAATTGTAATGTTCGGCAATGGTCCGTTCATCGCCAAACTGGTCGCGCAACATTTCCGGAATCACCACACTGGCGCTCGCCCAGGTCACATCGTCCACGTAAACCCTCCAGTAGGCGGGGCAAACGCTGGAAATGCTGCCGCTGGGTCTCTGGCAATCGGCCATGTCCTGCAGCCATTTGGAATACAGAGCGTCGTTGTCAAAGCAATACGCCTCTCCACGCGATTCCTCGGCGCGATCACCCAGCCATCCCTGGCGTTCGTCGCGCTGGCAGCAATCGGTGGGAATGCTGCGGTAGTTGTCGCGCACGCCCCAGACTATGTTGTGATAAATTTTATTGATGAGCGGGTTCGAACACTCAAACGCGCCCGTGACCGGCAAATCATCCCCCACCACGCAGCCGGTTATCGAATCCAGGGTGGGTTTCCCGGGGTAACCTGTCAGTTCCACATAGCGAAACCCGTGTAAAGTGAAACGAGGCTGCCAGGTTTCCAGCCCGCCGCCTTTCAATGTATAAACGTCTGTGGCCTTGGCGCTGCGCAGGTTCGCGGTGTAAAGGTCGCCATCGGACTTGAGGGTTTCAGCATGACGGAGCGTAACTCGTGTTCCGGCCGGCCCTTGCACTTTCAATTCGCACCAGCCGGCAACGTTCTGCCCCAAGTCGAATATGAAAACGCCTCGCCGGATTTCCTTCATCGAAACAGGTTTTATCTCTTCCGTCACCCGCGTCGGTTCCTGGCGAATCCCGGAAAGGGCGCCCTCAGGCGCCGAAACCAGGTCGGCGGGCGGCCATGCCGAATCGTCAAATCCGGGCCGGCTCCAACCGTAAAATTCCTTGCGCGCATCATAGTCTTCGCCGTCATATTCGTTGTTGGCGGTAATCGGCCCGTCAGTGGATAGTTTCCATGAAGCATCGCTTACGATATCCGTGGCTGCGCCGTCGGGGAATTTAACGTGAAGCTGGAGAATTAATTTGGGATAGCCTGCGTTGGCGGCGTTAGTACGGGGCGAAAAAAAGCGGCCATCGCCGAGCACAACGCCGATTGCGTTGGCGCCTTTCTTTAAGAGGCCCGTGACTTCGTACGTTTCGTAGTATTCGCGTTTGGGATACTGGCTTAATGGCGGCGAAAGGACGTGATCGCCAACTTTCCGGCCATTGACATACAATTCGGACCATCCCAGTCCTGAAAAATAAACTGTCGCCCGGTCGCTGTCCTCGGGCAAATTGAACTCTTTTCGCAACCAGCGCGCCGGCAAGGACCGGGTCTTCGGGGCGGTCGGCTCATCGTGTCCGATCCATTTGGCCTTCCAGTCGGAAGGATCGAGCAGACCCATTGTCCAAAACGCCGGGCTGCTCCAGGCGGAGATTAGTCTCGAGGCATCCCAAACGCGGACTTTCCAAAAATACATCCCGCCCGAGGCCAATGCTTTACCGCCGTATTTAACCTGGATGGATTGGCTGGAATTGACTTTGCCACTGTCCCAAACATCGCCATTGTCTTTAACCAGCGCCTCTCTGGATGAGGCGACGAGGATTTCCCAGGCGGACTGCTGGCGGCCTTGCTTGACCGGCAATATCCAACTCAACAGCGGAGTCCGGAAATCAACGCCTTGAGGATCCATCAGATCATCGCAGCGCAAATCAACCGGCGCCAACGATGCCGCTTCGGAGAGGCGCCGAACATTTTTTGCGTGATAGAGGGCAAGCTCGACGGCAAGAATAGCCGCAAGCAATGCGATGATTATGATTAAGGGGACGGATTTCATTTTTTATCTCAATTGCTGAATGAACGGCAGGGGCTATTGCTCTGATAAAGCGCGGTTTCGGCTTCCAATTCCCCGGCCAGCCTCGGAGCTTGTGTTTGGACCATGGCCAGCGCCCGTTTTGCCGTAATAACGGCTTCGGAAAAGTCGCCCGTTTCGGCATAGGCTGCGGCAAGCGCGCGGAGAATTTTTGGGTCGTTGGGCATTTCCCGGTCGAGGTTCTTCATCAGGGCGAGTGCCCGGCTCCCATTTCTTGCCGCGGCGTCAGGCCACGTCGCCAGCATCCATGATAGATCGAGTTGCGCCGGGATAAAGTGCGGCTGAAGTTCAATGGCCTTTTGCCAGTTGGTTTCCGCTTCGAAGGCCTTTTTTTCCATGCGATACGCGCAGCCCAGATTGTAAAAGGTCTGGTAGTCGCTTTGAAGTTCTGATGCGGTTCGAAAATATTCGATCGCTTCGTCCACCGCGCCCCTCCGGAGCAGCGTAAATGCAAGATTGTTATCGGCCTCAGGAAAATTCGGTTTGATTTTCAAAGCTTTCTTATATTGAACAACAGACTCGCCGGTTTGGCCAGACTGAGATAGAGCATTTGGCAAGCGAAAAGTGAAAGCCTGCGGAATCGGTTTCGAGCACCGAGGCTTTCTTAAAATACTCAATCGCCTTGTCCATGCGTCCGTGGTGAAAGAAAAAGTTTCCAACAAAATATTGGGTCGCCGCCCGGGAATCAATAGCGGCCAATACATTGAATGCCAGCGAGTAAACCAGCGCCCCGCACCAGAGGACGCGAGCGAGCGGCCGCCATAAGGCCGACCGAGCGGCCCGGCTCTCCAGTCCAAAAATGCCCATGACAGCCAGCAATAGTAAAACCGGCAAAAAGTCCACCTCATATCGGCTGCTGGCGGTTAAAAACAGGCAAAGGGTCGCCGCGCACGACAGAAAAAACAGGAACAGGCCCGCCGCGAACCAGCGCAAGGCCGCGGTTTCTTCCTTCGGCCGGCCTTTCCACGCCAGAGGCGCGGCCAAAGCCAGCCATGCGACGGGATAATCGCTCAGTATCCCGCTATAGTGTCCCCCATTGATTCCGGCATAACCCGCCGGAAGCGGCGGCGCGCCAATTGCCGTCAGGTAGGGAAAATGTGACGTCCATCGCATAGCTTCCAAAAAATAGAAACGAAAGTTAAACCACAGGTACGCCAGAGAGAATTGCCGCGCCGTGCCGTTCTCGAATCCCGTCAACTGATAATGCCAGCCGAATTCGAATACGCTGCCGAAGCGCAGAAAATTGTAAAACATCAGCCCCGCGCTCACCAATAGGAGCGGCACAACAGCCGACCCAAATAATAGACATCCCCGCCC
>JBOHXA010000103.1:0-2737 GCA_050737335.1 Limisphaerales bacterium
CAGCGGCGCCAATGTGCTCGGACGCTGGACCCACACGGTTTCGGACACATCCAATTTCAAGCTGCAGATGTATTACGATTACACGGCCCGGTACGCGGCCAATGTATTTGACGAAGCCCGGAACACCTTCGATCTCGATTTCAAACATGAATTCAGCCTCGGGGCGCGAAACAGCATTGACTGGGGGCTGGGCTACCGGATTACCGAGGACCACGAAGGCGACAATTTGAACATTTCATTCTATACGGAATCGGAAGCGGTCAACCTTTACAGCGCCTTTGTCCAGGACAAGCTGTCCATCATTCCGGACCGATTGAGCCTGACCGCAGGCACGAAGATTGAAGAGAACGACTATACCGGTTTTGATTTCCAGCCCGGCGCCCGGCTTTTGTGGACGCCCACGGAACACCAGACGTTCTGGGCATCCATCTCGCGCGCGGTGCGGACCCCCTCCCGCGCCGAAGAATCGGTAATTTTGAATCAGCCCGCCGAACTGGCACCGGGCTTTTATTTGCCCGCCACACTTTTGGGAACGAACACCTTTAAAAATGAAACGATGCTTGCCTATGAACTTGGCTATCGCGCCCAGCCGGTCAAGCGCCTTACCTTCGACCTGGACGCCTATTGGAACCACTATGACAACCTGCGCAGCGAAGTATTGGTGTCATCGCTGCCGCCGGAATTTTATCTGGCGAACAATATCCACGGCAATGCGTATGGCGGCGAGATTTCAGCAACGTGGCGCGTGCTCAATTGGTGGCGGCTTCAGCCGTCCTATTCCTATCTGAAAACCGTCGTCCACGCGGACCCGGTGAATGGATACACGGACGCCTATTCGGTGGGATTGGACGAAGGCACAAGCCCTGAAAACCAGTTCATGATTCGATCTTCGATGGATTTTCCGCACCATATCACTTTCGACACGACACTGCGTTTTGTGGACAAACTGGAATTTGTGCAACCGTCGCCGCTTGTGCCCGCGGTCACCGTGCCGGATTATTTTGAATTGGACGCGCGCCTGGCATGGCGTATTAATAACCATTGGGAAGTTGCCGTCATTGGCCAAAATATGCTGCATGAGCGGCACCAGGAGTTTGAGCCAACTTATGTTCACACGCAGGCGACGGAGATCCCCGCCAGCGTCTTTGCACAGGTCACGTGCCGGTTTTAACCTTGATGAGACAAATTTTATCCAATTCCCCGCGGCGAGTTTTATGAAAGGCAGTCCCAGGCCCCGTTGGTGGCTGGCGGCGGTCCTCGCGGCGCAATTGTTGCAGGGCGGAATGGTTTTGGCGCAAAATGGCGGCTTTTCCGAATATCAGGTCAAGGCGGCGTTTTTGTACAATTTCGGCAAGTTCGTTGAATGGCCGGCCAGTGATTTTGCGTCCACGAACTCTCCCCTGCTGATTGGCGTTTACGGCGAGAACCCGTTTGGAAACGACCTGGCCGGGGTCGTCCATGGCCGAAGCATCAATGGCCATCCGGTGGTCGCGCGGCAGGTTTCCCTGGGCGAACTCAAGAGCTGCCAGATTTTGTTTATCGCCCGCTCTGAGCAAAAGAATATCAAGGAGATTCTTCGGGCATTGGACGGCGCGGGCGTGTTGACGGTCACCGAAGACATGGACCCCTTTCAGTCTGGCATTATGATTGATTTTATTGTGCAAAACGACCGGATTCGCTTTGAAATCAATAACACGGCGGCCCGGAAGGTTGGATTGAAACTCAGCTCGAAACTGCTTATTCTGGCGACAAAAACAACGATGCTGCTAAAACCGGAAAACCCGTTTGCTTTGCTGTGCGCGCGATTTCCATAAAGCGCAAGCTGATTGCGCTGATGCTGGCCAGCACCGCGACCGCGCTGGTGCTGATGGCCGCCGCCATTCTTGCCTACGAGTACTTCTCGTTTCGGGACGCGATCGTTCACGACCTCCTCACGCAGGCCGAAATCGCCGGAAACGAAAACGCCGGGGCCTTGTTCTACAAGGATAAAGCCACGGCGACGGCCAACCTGGGCGCGTTGAGCGCCCAGGCCAATATTGTCGGGGCATGCCTTTACTGCCAGGATTTCAAGGGCGCTTACAACTTTTTCGCGAGCTATTCGGCCACCAACGGGGCCGGTTTTGATCCGCCGCCGCATCCCCGGGCTGAAGGAGCAAACATCGAAAGTGGCAAACTGGACGTTTGGCATTATTTCAAATCCGGCGATACCGCCGGAGCCATTTACCTGGAATCGAATTTGACGCAATTTTACGGAAAACTCTGGCATTATGGCTGGATTATAGGCGGCTTTACTCTGGCGTCCCTGGTGTTGACCTTCATCCTGGCCTCCCGCCTGCAACGGGTGATTTCAAGGCCCATTTTTCACCTGGCCCAAACCGCCAAGGTTGTTTCCACCCAGAAAAATTACGCGGTCCGGGCCGTGAGAGAATCCAATGACGAATTGGGCCACCTGATAGATGGGTTTAATGAGATGCTTTCCCAGATTCAGGAACGCGACATCGCGTTGCACCATGCCAATGAAGAATTGGAAAAGCGCGTCCGTGAGCGGACGCGTGACCTTGAACAGCAATTCAGCCGCATCAGCCTGCTCAATCAAATTACCTACGCGGTCGCCGCCCGCCAGGACTTCGAAAGCATCATATCGGTGGTGCTCCAGCAACTGGAAGCGCATCTGCCGGTGGATTATGGCAGCGCGTATTTGTTCGACGCGGACACGGAAACCTTCAAGGTCCTGGTG
>JBOHXA010000104.1:0-1131 GCA_050737335.1 Limisphaerales bacterium
GCCCGAATTGAGGCGGGTCAAAAGGAAGCAGAAAAACAGCGTAAAAGAACAGCGGAATTGGATGAAATCAAACGCGATTTCTTTGCCCTATTTGGCGAAGCCAATCCTTACAAAGATGGGCAGATGAAAACCAGCCACTTTGAGAGAGGGATTGCGCAGCTGGCAGCCAATGGCTGGTCGTCTCGGAAGATCGCACGGGAACGGGGCCTGGATCGTGAAACGGTGCGCCGTTACCGGTCCGTGGCGGATTCAAAACCGGCCATTTCGCCCACCGGGTCCGGGGAGGATTCCGATTCAAAACCAGCCAATGTGCCCACCATCCAAAGCCGGCCGCGCCAGTCAATGTGCCCTGTTTTCATCAGTCATTGAAGTGGCCTTGCTGGCCGAATTGTCAGCGCAACGCATTTATCAGGACTTTGTTGCCGGCCACGGCTTTACTGGCGGATACGATTCGTGAGAGTCAGGGGCAGTCCTGGAATTGTGACAGGTTGGCCTCGACAGGAGGGCGCGGACCAGGAGAACACGCGCTTGAGATGATCCATTTTTGAATTGCGCACTATGCGAAACCGCAAGATGCTGATGGAAGAATCCTTGAAATGCATTTTTACATGCGCGGACCTCGTCACCGTGAGCGAGTTGAAGGACATGCTCGAGGCGGCTGACATTTCCTGTTTTATCAACAACGAGTTCGCTTCCACCCTGGCCGGCGCCGTTCCCCAGGCGGAATGCATGCCGGAATTGTGGATCGCGGATGACTCGCGCGAGGCCGAGGCGGTTCAGATTAAAAAAGACTGGCTATCGCCGCGGCCCCACGGTTCCCCATGGACGTGTCCGAAATGCGGCGAGCAATCAGAGCCGCAGTTCACGTCGTGCTGGAAATGTGGAACGGCGAGGCCCCGATAGCCGAGCGCAATGGCCTCGGACCCGCCGGGATAAATAAAATCGCACGGCCAGTTCCGGCATCGCCGAACACCATCAGGTCCTCCGGCGGTCAAATCAAGGAACCGCCAGAGGCGAAAACCGTGACCAACGGGGAACATTCTTAGCCGTAACCACGCAGTTGGGAGGGAAGGGGTTGCGATGCGGATTTTTGCGCAAGGCGAGAAGTAAGGCGCGCGCATATCCTTCATG
>JBOHXA010000105.1:0-3585 GCA_050737335.1 Limisphaerales bacterium
GGCCGAACCATAAGTATTGGCGACGACGCATTTAAAAGTCTCATTGTTCGCGGACGATTGGGCGCTGGCAAAATAATTGGAGCTTGTGCCCGCGGTCGTGTCGGCCACGTCATTGGTGTACCATTGAAAAGTCAATGGCGTATTGGTAGGCGCCAATACTGACACGGACAGGGCGGTTGTTTGATTGGTGAACATGCTGAACGCGCCCGATGGCGTTTGACCTGTGATGACCGGGGCGGCATACACCGTCAAACTTTGCAGGGCGCTTGTGGCGTAGCCGTACGGATTGTTCGCAACCACGTAATAATAACCGCTTTCACTATCCGCCAGGTTTGAAACGGTCATGGCGTAGGTTTGTTCATCAAAGTAATTGACGTTGTCGTTCGCCAGGGCAGTTGCTCCGTTGTAGTTGGAAGTGGTGTTGAAATACCATTGGTACGTCAGCGGGCCGGTTCCCCGGGCGTACGCTTCGAAATTCGCGGACGTGCCCGGGCCGCCGGCAACGGCGGAACCGGTCTGCGTCTGACCGACAATGCTCGGCGGGAGGGTTGGTTGGGCGCTGTTATAAAGATTTAAAACCTGCGCCGGCGTCAGCGCGTTGGTAAAGTAGGCCACCTGCGCGACGCTACCGGCCAAGTAACGCTGGCTTGAAGTATAACTGCCGTTGATACCCAGATTGGCCACTGCGAAGCTAGGATCGCCGCCGATCAACAGAGCATTGTTAGTTATGCTTCCGGATTCGTTGTTGGTATTCAGAGCGGAGTTGTCGAGGTAACCGTCCACATATAGGAGGTTTGTCGCATCCCAGCCAAACCCGCCTGGGCCGACGGAGCCTGTATTTTGATATTCGGCGACTACAAAATGCCAGTTGCCGTCGTCGTAAGGCCAGGTGGATACGAGGTCGCTGCTGCTTGCGTTAGCCGACCAATGGAGGTGGCCGTTTGGTCCCAGGGACATGTGCCAACCGTTGTCACCGCGGCTCACGATTCCCTGATATGTGCGCACGTTGACGTCGGCCGGATTGCCTTTAAACCAGAACGCCACGCTAATGGATTGATTGGTCACATTTAAGGGACTTGTGATCGAATTATCATTTGTCCAGATCATGACCGCGCTATTCATTCCGTTGAAGGCGACAGCGTTGGTGGCGACGCCCATTCCTGCAAATTGCGGTCCGGCACTTCCGGGCAGCGTCCCTGGCTGATAAAGGCCGGTGATATTTGGATCGGCATCCGAGCCAAAGTTTTTGGCGAGCGGGTATGTATTTGTGGGCGGGACGGTATAGGCGGGGGCTGCCATGCGCCAATACATGTATGGGTTGTTTGCCATAATGACATCCGTATAGCCCGAGCCTTGCAATCCGGCCTGATAATCATTGGAAATCACCAGCGCCGACAGAGCATTGGTATAGATGGCCACTTCGGCCACGCCACCATGGTACGAGTTAGCCCCATAGCCGCGGTTGCATCCGAACTGGATGGGGTCCCACGTGTCCGGAACGAATGAACCGGTCATGGGGATTTGCAGGGTGGTCACATTGGCGCCGTCCACATAAACCGAGCAGTTAACGCCGTCAAAGACGCCCACGATATGATACCAGGTATTTGTGGTAAACGGATAGGCAGCGTCCGCTTCGGCGCCGGTACCGCCGACGCCATTGAACACGTGAAAGCTCCAGCCATACAGGCGGTTGGCCGTGCCGGCCTGGCCTATGCGTGGCATGAACATTTGCCCAAGCATCCAGCCGGCATTGCCGTTGGTGGTACCGTTCAACCCCGGGTTTCCGCCGCCAAAAAAGGGACCCGATTGATCCACCGGGCATACGTATGAATTAAACGTGGTGGGTTGCACCCAAAGCTCGACGGAGAACGGTTTGCCCGCGGGCAGCGACACACGGTTGTCGGTGGTGGGCACGATCATAAACGAACTGCTGTTGCCCACGAAATCCACGCCTGCGCCGTTGTCAGCCTGAAATGGAACCAGGGTGGAGAGCGAGAGCATTTGGGCGTTGGTGGTGATGTAATAGGCATTGGCGTCCGATCCCAAGCCGCCCAAATTGGTTTCAACGTATGCGGCGGGCGGCTGGGTGGTTTCCTGCAATGGCCAATAGCCCACCGGTGCGGTGCTCAAATTCATCAGAGCGTTAGTGAAGGCCGATTGCGCGTGTGCCATTGCCACCGTCAGCATGAGCGTGGCGGTTACGGCGAAGAGATTACGGGAATTAAGGTTTTTTGCATTCATACTTCGGGATTCCAGGTTTAATATGATTTCAAAACAAATGTTGCCTATAGTTTAAATTGCTTTTCGCTTTCAAAGCCTTCGCGGGACGCACGCCCGCGCCATCTTCTCTGTTTCCGCCCGCTCGGCCCAACGTTCAGGGATTCTCGCATGTGGCATGGGTCTGTAACCAGATCACGTCGGACAAATATTTTGCGCCGCTTACGGTCCCGAAATTCCATTTTGAGGTCGGCGTAGGATTTTGCGGGGCGGTGCAACTCCAGCCTAGTTGCGCCATTGGCTCGCCAACCCACCGATGAACGTCAACGTGGCCGTCGGCAAAGCCCACTGTGGCCGCATTGTTATGATAATCAGTGGGAAAGTTTGCAATGGTGTTGGCCGAACCTTTGGTATTACCATTGATATTTGGCTCATCGGTTAAAAATGAGCCGTCATCGATGCTTTCGCCTCGCTCTTCCATAAAGACGAAGAGGTCAGAAGGATCAATTCCTCCGGAGATTGTGGTGGTCCGGGTAAATTGTTTAAAGCCTTTTTGGCCATTCTGATTGGCGATATAGCCAACCCAGCAATTCATGGAATATGAGCGAACCTGATTAAAAATTCTTGGGCCGCCCGTCCAGCCAGCCACTTTCACATCGCAGGAAGGGCATATAAAGAGCTGGGCGTTTTTGATATAGTCGCCAAGCGAGGCATAACTGGGATCGATCAAAAGGTCCGCATTGGTATTGTCCGATTCACCGTCATTGCCGGGATTGGCTCCGGTCGGGTCCAGCCAGCCAGAAACCCAATTCGTCGGTCCCGTTGTAATCGTACCAGCCATAGAAAACTTGCCACGATAAGCCTGCCACCCCTCCTCGCCCCCGGCGGCTCCTGACCAGTTATTGCCGGCGCAGCCGTCGTTATTGTCCTGGGCGTACATGACCCATGCCTCCGCCAACTGCTTTTGATGATCAATACACGCGGCCGTTTCGCCGCGCAACTGCGCCTGATGGAGCACCGGCAGAAGAATCGCCGCAAGAATTGCAATAATGGCGATAACCACAAGCAACTCAATCAACGTGAATGCCCGGCGACAGGAAGCGAACCGCGAGCTGGCTTCAATGAAACACATACGAGAACCCACGATAGCAGCATATCGGCTTTCTTCAGGATAGTCCATTGAGGTTTTGCGTATTTTTATTGAAGGTTTGCGACATGGAAGAAAGCTGGCGCTGGACGCGGAGAATCGCCGCCTGAAATTCAGGGACATTTGATGACGAACGTGACATGGATGATTTGTACCAGACTAGCAGGCGTCCCAAAATTGTCCATTGAGGTTTTGCGTTTTTCTATTGAGGTTTTGCGACA
>JBOHXA010000106.1:0-1507 GCA_050737335.1 Limisphaerales bacterium
AGTCGCAAAACCGAGGCAGGGTCAGTCTCAAAAGCCAAGTAATGCGAATTGTTGGAGCGGTATTGGTTTGAATTCAGCGCGGGGTCAGTGGGAGCGAGGACTTCCGTCAGGGTTGACCCAAAATGACTGATAAAGGGAATCGTATAACGCCTTCTGTTGTTCCTCTTTTGTCACTGGTGGCGAACTAGCACATCCCGAAAAAAACCAGATGCTTACGAAGATCACGCCATGCAAAAACCATCTCGAAAATGTTTTCATATTCTTGGATTCTAACACTCTTACTTTGAACCCGCTCCGCTCGAAGATCAAGCATAGAACTCGACACGCCAACCAAAGCCCCAGTAGTGCCAAAGAGAAATTAAGCACTGGAACCAGCTTCTCGGCTACTGCCTGCCACCGACAGCCCGGAGCGAGCGCAATGGCGACGGAATGAAACCTGATTAGATGACGGACGCTGTTCTCCTTGCTATCCCAAGGGGCGGACGTAACGGGAGCCATTTCAGACGGCACGCCTTACGTCTAACGCTGTTAGTTGATTTTGCGGACGAGAATTATCCGAAAGCTGGCCGAGACCTGGACGAAATCCGTTCGATTTTCGTTCGACGAATTTACGACGTTTTTCCGAACGATTTACGACGGCCAGAACCGCCCTCGTAACATCCGTTGCTCACGGCGCGTTACAAGCGGTTGATCTTCGGCATCCTTCAGGCTGTTTCGGGCAATTTCGGTCGGGACAGTTATTAGCGTATTAAACAAAGTTAAGGCAGACCGGGGCGCTGGCGCGCCTCCGGCCTGCCTTTGACCCTGATTGCTTTTAGAGGGGCGGGGCTGGAAATGTCCACGTCACGCGAACCTTTGGAACTTTGTGCTGCGGTCGAGCGGTTTTCGACAGGATGAAAAGGATCAACAGGGTGGGGCGGCAAGCCCGACTGGAGTTCAGCCCAGCTTTTAATTTGACGCTCCTCGAAAATCGGGGTAGGAGAGACTATATGCGCTGCCGGAGACAGAAACGCAAATGGCGCCGTTGTATGCGTCGCCGTTACGGAGCCAGATTGTGTGGCCCGGCGGCGCGGCGCGACGGCAAGATGCGCCGCCGCATTGAGCGGGATTATACATGGGCCGCCGGAACTTCCGGCTGGCAGGAGACGGACGAAGTCCATTTCATTTACGATGGCAACGTGGTTGTGGAGGAGCGAAACGCCGCCAATGTCCCGCTCGTTAGCTATACGCGCGGGAATGATCTCAGCGGGACACTTCAAGGGGCTGGTGGCATCGGCGGCCTTCTCGCGCGGACGACGTTCGGCCAGGAGCTTCCGGGCGCGCCGACAACGGCATTTTACCACGCTGATGGCAATGGCAACGTTACGGTGATGATCTATCCCGACCAGCAGCTTGCCGCCAAATATCTGTATGATCCGTTCGGAAACATGCAGGCCATGAGCGGGCCGCTGAGGAATTTCAACAAATACCGGTTTTCGAGCAAGGAATGGGAGGGGAACGCGGGGTT
>JBOHXA010000107.1:0-2369 GCA_050737335.1 Limisphaerales bacterium
GCCAGGACCAATCCCTGTTTTTCGCTGGTGTAGGAGCGTTTGGTGGGCGAGGCCTGCGCGAGGATTGAAAGGGTGCCCTGGTCAATATCGCGGCTGATGCCGAGGTTTTGAACCAGCACGTCGAGACGGTCATAGACGTTTTGGGTCTGCTGGATGTTCAGCTTGAGACGATCCGCCTGGGCGATGGCGGCGTTGGCCTGGGACACCTTTGTTTCCCATTCCTTGATGGTGAGCATGATGTCCCGGGCTTTGATTTGATTGGCCTGCCGTTCAGCGGTCAATTGCCCCTGGTTTTCATGCTGGTAAACCTGTTGCATTTGTTCGGCGCGCGCAATCTGTTCGTCCAAGGCAACGAGTTTAGGATGTTTTGGGCGGAGATATTTGCTGAGCCGGGCGCGCTGGATTTTCAGTTGTTCAAGGTCGTTCAAGGCCGCCTGCTGGGTGGCGGTGGCGCCCGGGGGAAGAGATGACGTCATGTCGGCGGCGATGGTGAATGATGCGTTGGTGCCCAGCGCTGAAGTGTTGGTGACATCGTTCAGAAGGCGGCCTTCCAACTGAAGGTCCGACAACTGGGTTCTGAGCTGGGTCAAATAGGTCCCGGCCACGGAAGCTTCCTCCTGCAAAATCGCGAGATTATTTGTGCGCTCAAACGCGAGAAGGGTGTCCTGCTCGCTTTTCAAGTCCTGGTCCCAACGCTGCATCTGGTCGGAAAGGGACGTAAGGGTGTCGCCGGAAACCTGATTGCGGACGGTCTTGGTATATTCCAAATAGGCCTGCATGGCGGCGTCCAGGTACGTGCGGGTGAATAGAGGATTGGAGCCGGTGGCCTGGACCTGGTACAATGAACTTCCGGCCCTGCCGGAAACGGTAATCCCGATGGGCAAAGGCTGCCCGTCTTTGCCGAGCAGGATCGAGGCGCGGTTCGTGGAAGCCCTCAACAATTCCAAAGCCAGATCATGCACCGGCTCACTTTGGAGAACTCCGCCAAGCGTGACCGCGTAATCCCGAACGTCGTCAGAAAAGTATTCTTCCCCCGGCAGCGTGAGCCGAAGACTTTGCCACATGGTACCATCAGAATAAAAGGTCGGCGTCTTGAAACGGACGTATGCGGCCCCGATGACGATGCCGATGGTCAGTGTCAAAACCGGAATCCACCAGTACTTCGGCAGGAACATCAGGAACCGGCGGAACCGGAGGGCGGAGCGGCTCACCGGCTCCTCGTGCGAAGGCGCCGGCTGAAATTCCGGTTCCGGGGCGGGCAACATGGGTGTATTCACGGCTGAAAGGTTATTTTGGCAAATGTTGCGCGGCGCGCTAAAAGTGGACCAACTTTTCGGGAACGTAGATAAGGTCCCCCGGCTCCAGTTTCATGTCGGAATCAATTTTGCCGTCCTGGAGAACCTGTTCCACGTTGACGATATAGGTCTTTACCTCTCCATTGGGAAGGGAGCGGGTCACCTGAACGTGCCGGCCATCGGCAAAATCGGTGAATCCTCCGGCTCGCATCACGGCCTTGCTCAATGAAAACGGTTCATCATTGGGAATTTCCTGGGGCCCGGGAGCCCCCACGGCGCCTGTCAGATAGACCTTGCCGCGGGTCTTGGCCTTCACATCCACGCTGATGAGGACCGTGGCCCTGTAATAATACTGCTTTTCGAGCGCGGCCTTGAGTTGGAAGGCCAGTTGTTTGCAGGTCTTCCCTGCGGCGGGGTAAAGGCCAATGTAAGGGATTTCCAGGTCGCCTGAGTCCATCACGGTCAGCGTTGTCGGATTGTCCTCGTCCTCCTGGATCTGAAAGCTGATGCTATCGCCGATGGCCAGCTCATATTGGTTGTCCAGTGCGGCCATGCCATTGGTTGCCGGCGCGAACGCGCCGGAGGCGGTGGACGGGGTGGATGGGGCGGCCTTGAGGGGGGTCGCGTGGGCAGTCGTGACCGCGGGCGAATTGTTGGTCGGTTCTTGAATCGGAAGATTGAGGAATAAATCGTCCGCAAACAAGGAGGTGGTACCCAGGAGCCAGGCCAGGGCGACAAACAAAACGGGCGCGCGAATCCACGCAATGACACCGTCATGCGGGGCCACGCGTTGAATCACGCGTCGTCCGAAGATGTGTTGATGCAATTCGAGGTTCACCTGATCACGGCGTTTTGTACGTCAGCAAAAATCCGACAATATCCTGAGCATATTCATTACCCGGTATATTGGACGAGCGCAAGGTGAAATTATAAGTCAGGCCGAGCGAGAGTCGTTTCATTATCTGGTAATTGGCGCTCACCCCGGCACTGAGCCAGTCGAAGGTTTCCGAAAGGTTGCCCGCTATATTTCCCACGCCTTGTTGACC
Source organism: Limisphaerales bacterium (assembly GCA_050737335.1). Classification (GTDB taxonomy): domain Bacteria; phylum Verrucomicrobiota; class Verrucomicrobiia; order Limisphaerales; family UBA11358; genus UBA11358. Next base: position 2,342 of record JBOHXA010000107.1, read on the forward strand.
GTGCTCATAGGAAAGAGAGGTGCTGAAC
>JBOHXA010000108.1:0-4100 GCA_050737335.1 Limisphaerales bacterium
CAATGGTATTCCGAAGCAGGCGGAAAATTTATTGTTCCCATCCCGAAATTAGAGATACGCTAGGCCCGGCCATGCTACAAAGTGACATCGAAGAAATCGTCCGGCGCCTGCACGACCCCGCGGCGGCTTTCGCGAACAAAACCATTCTCGTGACCGGCGGACGCGGGTTCCTGGGGCGCTATTTCACTCTCGCGTTGATCGGTCTTAACAAAACCGTCCTGAAAAAGTCGCCTTGCCGGATCGTGGTGTTGGACAATCTTATTACCGCGGGAAAGGACGGCTCCCGGGAGGAGCGGCTTCCCCGGTGCCGAATCATTAAGCAGGATGTGACGAAAGCTTTGAAGGTGCCGGGTAAAGCGCATTTTATTCTTCACGCCGCCGGTATTGCCAGCCCTTTCTATTATCGCGCGTATCCGCTGGAAACGCTGGAGGTGGCCACGGCTGGAACCAAAAACATGCTTGAACTGGCGCGGGAACATCAGGCGCGAGTGCTGTTTTTCAGTTCCAGCGAAATTTACGGCGACCCCGATCCGCGATACGTGCCCATCCAGGAAAGTTATCGCGGCAACGTTTCCTGCCAGGGACCGCGCGCCTGTTACGACGAGAGCAAGCGTCTGGGAGAGACCCTTTGTTATATCTATCACGAACTTCACGGCGTATCGGTCAGCACGGTTCGGCCATTCAACGTTTTTGGCCCGGGAATGCAGGAAAGCGATTATCGCGTCCTTCCCAACTTCGCCAGCCGCATCAAAAGCGGCAATCCGTTGCAGGTGTATGGAACGGGAAACCAGACCCGCACCTTCTGCTACATCACCGACGCCATCGTGGGCTTCATGCTGGCCTTGATTAAAGGGGTGCCCGGCGAAGCTTACAATATCGGCAACCCCGAACCCGAGTTAAGCATGCTGGCGCTCGTCCACGAGATCGAAAAAGCCCTTAAACGCAAAATTCCAAGCGTTCTTTCCCAATATCCCGATAGTTACCCCGCCGACGAACCGCTTCGGCGTTGCCCGGACATTCGCAAAGCGCGGCTGCAAATCGGCTTTGAACCCCAGGTTGAATTTGGCGAGGGACTTCGCCGCTTTCTTGGTTGGACTGATACCGTCTATACCGGAAAACAGTAAGGCGCGCCCTGATGACGCCAGCCGCGCCATGATGGATGCCGGCGCTCGAACGCGCTGCGACAGCCGGTTCTTTCTTTCTCAAACTGAACCCGGGAGAAATTTTAAACTCTTCCGCGATACCAGAAGGCCATCGGGACGTATTTTACCGTGCCCAAAAGTTCATGGATAAGGCCATAGGAGCCGGCCCATTCGGGGACGAAAGCGAGGCTCCAATTTCTTTTCCCGGCGCAAAGCAGACTCCACGCCGTCCACATTCGCGGGTAAATGTGAAAACCGGTGGAAACCACCAGCACGTTTTGCGGAAGCCGATGGGCTTTGATTTGCCGGATCATTTCAAGCGTCACTTCGATGCAGTTCCATCCTTGATCGCTGTGGTAAACCCTTTCCGAGGGGAATTTTCCTTCGTCAACGAGCCATTCGGCCATCATTTCGGAAAATCCGCGGGTTTGCTTCGGATATTCCCCCACGTCAGGCCCAAGACCGCCGGCTAAAACAACGGCGTCAATGTTGGTTCCGTTGTCCCGCGCGCTCGCGATCTTTTTCAGCCTCAATATCGTCTGCGGCCCAAGTGAGGCGCCTTCCCCGGAAAAATCCTGCGCATACGTGACTGCGGTCCAGGGCTTTTGCATATCCATGGGCTATGTTTGAAAATTTGATTCCTGCCAGCCAGAGGCGATGATGTAAAAAAAATCCTTCCTTGCCCACAAAAAACGCCAAACACCGCGCACAGGCCCGCGAAATATTCATGGTTCGGGCCAGGGAGACACCCAGCGGAACCGCCGCCCGTGAGACCCAGCAATATCCTTGCTTCGGAGACTTGTGGAATTTACTCTATTTTCAACAGTAATGACTGTTCCCCAAAAAAAATTGTCCATCGTTGTGCCGGTCTATAACGAGAGCGAAACCGTTAAAGAGGTGCTTGACCGAATCAAGGCATCGGTGGCCCGCCAGAAGCTCGACGCGGAAATCATTGTCGTCAACGATGGGTCCCGCGACAACAGCGCCGAGGTCATCCAGGGCATTCCGGGCATTGTGTTTGTCAACAAACAGAAAAATGGAGGCAAAGGATCGGCGGTCAAAGCCGGTTTCGCCGCGGCCACCGGCGACATATTTTTGATCCAGGACGCCGACCTGGAATATAATCCGGACGATTACAGCGCCGTCATCGAGCCAATTCTCAAAGGCGAGGCCGAGGTCACGATGGGTTCCCGGTTTTTGAAGGAAAAGCCGATATTTTTTGGAAAGCGGAAGTCCCCGTATCTTTCGCATTATGTGGGAAATCGAATGATTATTTGGATGACCAACGCGCTGTATTGGAACAACGCCACGGATTACGAGGGATGCTATAAAGCCTTCACGGCCAGGGTGATCCGGTCAATTCCCATTTGCTCGGACGGGTTCGAATACGACAACGAATTGATCTGTAAAATCCTGAAAAAACGGTATAAGATCGTGGAAGTGCCCATTGAGTACCATCCGCGCAGCTATGAATCGGGAAAAAAGATCACCTGGCGGCATGGGATGCGAATGTTGTGGGCCATCTTGAAATACCGCTTTGTGAATTGATTGGAAATACCATGGCCAGTGAAACTGTTCCGCGCGCCCGCGCCAGCGATTGGAAGTATTGGGTCCTCACCATCATCGTCGCGATTATTGGAGGATGCCTGGCATGGTCGCAGATATTTTCGCATCCCAAACAAAGCCTGAATCTTCCGGAACTCAACAAGCTCGCCGCCATCTTGCGGCAAACCGATGATCCCGTCGAACGCGATAAATACGGCGTCGGCCTGACGGCAATGGGCCGCGAACTGGATGAAGTGCTGCCGCCGGATGCCCGCGTTTATGTGGCGAACATGCTTGGCCCCACCAATGCTCCGGCTCTGGGTTATTATTATTTTTTGAGGAATTATCTTTTTCCGCGCGATGTGGAAATATCATTGGGCCCGGCGGTTTTCCGGGAGCATGGCGCATACGGGGTTGGCTCTGATTCGCCGGACGTTCTCAGAACCAATGGATTCGATGTCATGATTGCCTTTCCCAATAATCGGCTTGAGATATTGGCGTTGACCCCAAAAGGCATGCCCAAAAAATGACACTTCCGCCGTTTGATTTTGTCACGTTCATTCTGCCGCCGGCCACGGCGCTGGTGGGGATGCGCCTAAGCCGATGGCTGCTCGGAGAGCCATTTGAAGCCCGGTTCGGTTTTGGATTTCGATTCGCTTTTGGGCTGGGCGTGGGAATGCTGGTTTTCACCCAATTGTTGTTGTTGATCGCGCTGGCGGGCGCGAACGGCGCGCCCGTTTTGGCGCGAGTGGACCTGGTCTGGGGCGCAGTGGAGGCAGTGTTGCTGGCAAGGAACATTCCGACGGCATTTAAATCCATCAGGTTCAAACCGGGACATTTATGGCTGATCTTCCTGGTTCCTCTGCTCTATTCGTGGTGGGTGTTTGGGCAGCTTTCCACGCTGGAGGGAACATTGGAATATGACGCCAACGCTTTTTGGGTATTCAAATCGAAGATTCTTTTTGTGGATCAAGGAAGCCAGTTGATCCATTTCCTGCGGCAATCCAATCTGGCCTACATGCACATGGATTATCCCATGCTTGTGCCGTGCCTTTACACGCTCGGTTACGGCGCCGTTGGCATGGTGGACGAATTTGTCAACAAGGTTTGGCCTTTCTGGATGATGGTCGCGTTGTCCGCGGCCGTGCTTTCGCTGGCGCGAATCTGGTCCAACCCGCGCCTCCTGCCCATTGCGGTGATCACGGTCATCGGCTTCCTGCCGGCCACAATCGTGTTCATTCGAAATGAGGGCGGCACAATCCCGATGGTTTTTTCTGTGAGCCTGGCCACATTGCTGGTGGCGCGGGCGATTTCCGACAAAAGCAATATCCTCCCTCCGGCCATTATTCTGGCGTTGGCGATTTGTTTTTCCACCAAACTCGAGGGGGCGGTCTTCGCGGGAATCTGTGGTTG
>JBOHXA010000109.1:0-2206 GCA_050737335.1 Limisphaerales bacterium
GGACAGAACCGCAGATACAGCCCCCTTGGGAATTTTTCAACGTATTCATCATTCGCCTAACGATCCATAGCCACGCCGACGGGCGAGCGGCTCCGCAAACTCGATAATCGTTGTATAACTCAAACCATCCATAAACTCAAGGGGCAGTCAGATGCCAGCGCGGTGTTAGGCGTCATGCTCGTAATCCTCCCGCCTCGTGAATCTCAATGCGATTGCCGAACGGGTCACGCACGAAGAAACGCTTCCACGGTGCCGGGCGTCCAGCATCTGTCTCTACGCCTGCCGTCTTCAATTTGACGCGCAATCCATCTACATCCGCACACTCAATGCCAAAGTGCCGCTGCGCGTCCGCTCCAAAACGCGACTCCTCGACGGATAAGTGAATATCAATGCCACCAGCATCAAACCACACTCCACCGCGAACTCGAAGTGGCTCTGGTTTGGGTAGCTCACGCAATCCAAGCTGCCCAGTATAAAACAGCCGAGCAATATCCTCACTGCCTTTTGGCATGGTAACATTGATATGTGAAAGGTGCATGATATGTGATGACGCCTAACAGTTACTAGATATTAGATTTTGTGGCCTATCATGTTCACGCATTCAATCTTCCGCTGGACGGAATGGCTTGTCCAGCATATTTTTGTGAAAAATGATGAACAAAACGCTTTCAGGAAACGCTGCAACAAAGGCTGCAAATCCCGACGGCCTGTTGCCCAACCCCAAAGGCCGCTTGCGCGAGCAGTTTCATGAGGTGGCGCGGTTCAGGCATTTGTCGCCGCGCACGGAACAGGCGTATTGGGAATGGGTGGTGCGGTATTTGAAGTTTCATCGGGAACGCGCCGGGGCGTGGCAGCATCCGAGGGATTTGGGCGCCACCGGGGTGACGCCGTTTTTGACGGCGCTGGCGGTGCAGGGCGTTTCAGCCTCCACACAAAACCAGGCGTTGAACGCACTGTTGTTTCTGCACCGGGAAGTCCTGCGCCTGCGGTTTGTGGCGGGAGATTTCCAGCGGGTGGCGCGTCCGCCGCGCCTGCCGGTGGTATTAAGCCGGGAAGAGGTGCGGGAATTGATGGGGCTGCTGGACGGCACTTTCAAGCTGATGGCGCAACTTCTTTACGGCACTGGTCTGCGGCTGCTGGAATCGTTGCGGCTGCGGGTCAAGGACATTGATTTTGCGCGCGGGCAGATTCTGGTCCGGGAAGGCAAGGGCGGCGGGAGCCGGGTAACGATGCTGCCGGAAAGTTTGCGCGGGCCGTTGAAAGAGCATCTGACGCGCGTCCGCAAGCTGCATGAACGGGATTTGGCGGAGGGTTTTGGCTGGGTGCCGTTGCCGGGAATGGTGGGAAAAAAATACGTGAATGCCGGCAAGGAGTGGCCGTGGCAATGGGTGTTCCCGTCAGCGCACCGTTCGCAGGACCCTGTGAGCGGAAAGGTGGCGCGGCATCACACGGCGGAAACGGGCTTGCAGCGGGTGCTCAAGCAGGCGGTGATGCATTCGTCGCTCAATAAACAGGCGTCGTGCCACACGTTGCGGCACAGTTTTGCAACGCATTTGCTGGAAAGCGGCGTGGACATCCGCAACGTTCAAAGCCTGCTGGGGCATCGGCACGTGACGACCACCCAGATTTACACCCACGTCATGCTGAAGCCGGGACTGGGTGTCAAAAGCCCGCTCGACTCCATTTAAGTTTGCCCCAAAGCTTCACTCTGACCGGGCGGAATTCATCTCCGATTCACCCGGTTAACCTGCATTCCACCCCGCTTTTCACCGTCTTGTCCGGCACAGTTATTAGCGTATTAAACAAGGTCAAGGGGGGCGGCGGCACGCGCTCCGCGCGCATCCGCCAGCCGCCCTTTAACCCTGGTGATCAGGCCACCATTTGCGCTTCTTTGATGACGAGACCCTTGTCCCGTTCTTCAAAGCGCAACACTTTGTACGTGACCTGCTGCATTTCAGGCAGTTTCGGGAACTCGACGACCCTGTCACCGTCAAGTTTTACCTTGCCGTCCTTAGGGTCAGGGTATACTTCCAGAATCGCCATGCCCGGTTGCAGCGCGATTTCATGTCGAATGCACACGATTTTGCCCGAACCATCCTTGCGGTTGAACACTTTCGCCGTGCTATAACACAGTTTTAGACCGCATTTTTGCGGTATAATACGTTTTTCATACTTCTGCATATTTCATCTTTACTTGCCTGTCAAC
>JBOHXA010000110.1:0-3172 GCA_050737335.1 Limisphaerales bacterium
ACATAATCGCATACGGTTTTCAAGTAGCCCGTTCCGCTTCCGTCCACAATCAATGATCTGGAACGAATCAACATGTAGCAAGCCCGTAGCGGATTTGTCGCGGATTTGTAGCACCTTAAGTCGTTGATGCCCAGAACTGTAGCAGATGTAGCAGACTTTTGGACCTCATCTTCAAATATATGACGATCGCCAATCACCAATCCACCAATCCGCAATTATGCCTGGTGTGATGGCTGTCGCCTTTTGAAAACCACACCACAAGCCCCACGCGAATTCTTGAGTTTCTTTCAAGGCGGGGTAAACTCAACGTTTCATGTTGTCACTTTCCGGAATTAGCAAGGCGTACGGCGCCAGAACGCTGTTCGCGGACGTTTCGTTGCAGGTCAACCGCGCCGACCGCATCGGACTCGTCGGCCCGAACGGCGCGGGCAAGTCCACGCTTTTCTCGATCATCCTGGGCACGCTGGCGCCAGATGATGGGAAAATCTCGAAAGAGCGGGGCGCAAGCATCGGTTTTCTGCCTCAGGAAACCGCGTCCGTTGGCGACGAAACAGTCATCGAAATCGCCACCGCCATCACGCCCGATTTCATCAAGCTCCGTCGAATCATCAAGGCGTGGGAAGCCGACCATCCGGCCGAGGCTTCGCATTTGGAAGAAATTCACGACGACGCCCATGATCGCTTCAACGAACTGGACGGCTATCGTCTCGAGGCAAAGGCGAAGAAAATCCTTGCCGGCTTGAGTTTCCACGACAGCGATTTCGATCGTCCGGCGCGCGAACTGAGCGGCGGCTGGGCCATGCGCGCCCATCTGGCCCGCCTGCTCGTGCAGGAGCCGGATCTGCTCATGCTCGATGAGCCGACCAATCACCTCGACCTGGAAGCCTTGTTGTGGTTTCAGAGCTACCTTCAATCCTTTCCCGGCGCCATTCTCGTCATTTCGCACGATCGCGAATTTCTCAATCGCCTCATCGGCGGCGTCGTCGAAATCCGCCAGGGCAAACTCCTGCGCTATCGCGGCAACTACGACGAATACCTCGAACAACGCGCGGCATACGAGGAACAGATAATCGCCGCGTATAAAAACCAGCAGCGCGAAATCGGGCGACTCATGGAGTTTGTGAACCGCTTCCGCGCCAAAGCTTCCAAGGCCGCCCAGGCCCAAAGCAAGCTCAAGCAGGTCGAGCGCATGGACAAAATTGAAGCGCCGGCAGGCGACCAGGGCAAGGTCAGTTTCTCCTTTCCCCAGCCGCAACGCGCCGGCCACCGCGTCATCACCCTCGAAAACATTCACCAGGCTTACGACCATAAAGTCGTCTATCGCGGAATGGACTTCATGGCTGAGCGCGGCCAGCGGATCGTCCTCGTGGGACCGAACGGCGCGGGCAAATCCACGCTGCTGAAAATCCTCGCCGGCGTTGTTGTGCCCCAAAGCGGCGCCCGCACCCTGGGCCACAACGTCAAGGCCGGCTACTACTCGCAAAACCGCGTCGAGATGCTCAATCCTTCCCGGACCGTCTTTGAAGAAGCAGCCGACAGCCCGCGGCCCGTGACCGAACAATTCATTCGCACCTTGCTCGGCTGTTTCCTGTTCCAGAACGACGACGTCTTCAAAAAAGTCAGCGTCCTGAGCGGCGGCGAAAAAAGCCGTCTCGCGCTGGTGAAACTGCTCTTGGACCCTCCCAATCTTCTCCTGATGGATGAGCCGACCACGCACCTGGACATGACCAGCATTGACGCCCTGGCTTACGCGCTCGACCAATTCGAGGGCACACTCATTTTCATCAGCCACGACGTTTACTTCATCCGCGCCCTCGCCAATCATGTCGTACACGTGAACGCCGGCCGGCTCACGCCCTATCCCGGCGGCTATCAATATTACCTGGACAAAACCAGGGCTCAGTCCGCCCGCGCGGCTCTGACATCAAGCGGCGGTAATAATGGTGACACTTCCGGGAAGCGCGCATCCGTGGCGACTCTTCCGCGCATTGACCGCAAGGAACAAAGGCGCGTTGAAGCCGGCCAACGGCAGGCCCGTTCCAATCGGCGCAAAGCACAACAACAGATCGTTGATTGTCTGGAGAAGGAGATTCAGGAACTTGAAGCGCGTCTCAAAGACCTCACCGCCGAACTCGAAAACCCCGCCACCTATGAAAAGCCCGGCCGCGCCGTGGAACTCAATGGCGAACTGTTGCACACCCAGGAACGTTTGGCCGAACTAAACCGTGAATGGGAAACCGCCGCCGGCAAACTCGCCGAAATGGCCTGAAGTCATTCCCCATGGCGGATTGCCGGGAAATGTTGAATGGGCGGGCAAAGAATGCATCCGCTCCGTTTCAATTCGTGAATCGGGAAGCATCAAGGGCGTCCGGCTGCTTCATCTTTTATCCAATAAAATCAAGATGGTGCCGGTGGCGGGACTCGAACCCGCACGACTTTTTAAGGTCCCAGGATTTTAAGTCCTGTGCGTCTGCCATTTCGCCACACCGGCTACCTTTATTCTATTGAGTTTTTTGATTGTCCATCACTCTCAACTTGACATTGCGACACTAATTGCGACACTTTTACGGTATGAAAGCGAGTGTTATCGCAAGCAGGCCGTCGGTCGTTGTTCGTCGCAATGTCCATTCGCGCTATCAGTATAAGAAGGTTCTCAACGGGCGCAAGCAGCCGATTCGCGGGCTGTGGGAACGCAACGGAACTTTCATCGCCCGCATTGCAATGGAGACTGATGGCGGTGACAAGGAGAACCGCTGGGTTCCGCTGGAAGGCGCGGAGACTGTCGCGCAGGCGCAGGAACAATTGAAGACGCTCCACGTTGACCGGACGCGCAACGATTTGCCGGTTCTCAAGCGCACGCCGAAATTTGCCGATTACGCGGCGCAATATCTGGCTTATTTTGACACCGTAAAAGACGCGAAGCGTCCTTCGACCATCCAAAAGGAACGCGGAACAATCAAACTGTGGATAAAACATATCGGCGGTTTGCGCTTGGACAAAATCCGTCGCATTCACATCAACTCGTTTATTGAAAAACGGCAGGCTGAAAAAATATCAGGCCGCACCGTCAATCTTGACATCATTGTTCTGCGCAATGTTTTGAAAAAGGCGATTGACGATCAGTGGATAAAAGTTTTGCCGACGGAAAACTTGCGTCCGCTGAAATGGACGC
>JBOHXA010000111.1:0-3539 GCA_050737335.1 Limisphaerales bacterium
ACTATGACGGGAACGGTTGGAGCGGGAAAGTCGTCCGAAACCGTTCCGTAACTGACTGTATAATTTTGGATCAGCGGAGGCTCGACCACCGGGTGCGGCCGCAATAACCACCACGCTCCGCCAGTGGGCAATGCCAGCGAGGGCGGCAATAGGAATTTTATCAGGACCACCATCCATAGGGCATAACGGACAGCGGCGCGAATGCGGCGCTTGAATATCAAATCAATTGTGAAAATGAGGGCTATGAGCAGGCTGGACTGCCAGAGCATTGGCCAAGCAAAAGCCAAAAAATCTTCGCCCAAACGATTGAGAGTCTCGACGCATTCGTTCATAGGTTTTTCTCCCGCTTTTTGCTTTTGCGCTTGTTTTTACCCGCCCGAATAAGTGCCTGAATTTTCGCCAATTCATCCTCGTCAATGTCCTTGTTTTCCAACAGGCATTGTACCAGCGGCGCAAAGGCGCCGTTAAATGCATGTTTGAGCGTGTAAAATAATTCTCCGCGCTGGGCTGCGCGCCGGGTCACGGCGGAATGGTATATGGTCACCTTGCCCTCTTTTTTGGCGTTGAGCAGGCCTTTGGCCGCCATGCGGTCCATGAGCGTCCGCACGGTTGAATATGTCCAGCGTGTGGATTTTGCCAGCTTTTCACGCACCGCCGGCGCGGTGCAGGGTTCCAGCTCCCAAATGGCTTTCATGATCGGCCACTCGGCCCCGGTCAATTCCGTGTGTTTCTTTCGCATCCAGCCATAATCTCTACAAGTGTAGAGGATGTCAAGTGGAATATTTACAAATGTAGAGGAAGCGGAATTCGTCGCGGTTGCGCCTCCCGGGCAAAGCGCGGATTGCATCCGTGAGGGCGCGCATACCGTAAAAGATGGGAAATTTCCCGTCACCGTAACCGAGGGCGGCGTGTCCGCCAAAATTCGTAGAATTGTTTCTTAACGGGCAACGCTACTTAACTGTTAAGAAAGCGTTGAGAAACCGTTGAGTCATTGAAACCCCCGAAAACACGACGGTTCCAGCGTCCTGAAAGGATTCTAATCATTCAGGCCAGGGTTGCCGAATCGGTGAGGCTACCCTTGCTCATGCCGGGTAAAAAATCGTCAACCCTGAATGGGTTGAATCATTTCGCGGGATTCGATGAAAATAAAATTGATGAAAATTGGGGTTGAGGCAATCCCTTCAGGGTTGCCGGACGCTGGCTGCGCTGACCCTGGGTAGGCCGCCGGGCGGCCAACCCAGGGCTGAAAGATTCAATGCCGTTGGCATTGAGAGCCATGCCCTCCCTGAAACATTGGCCGGAACAGCGGATCAACCGGAGGCGCTCCCTTATCTTGAAATCAGCGTCTCACAGATGAGACAATACCCCACCCTCCCGGTTACCCTCCCTGTCACGGAACCGGTGAGCGCGCGCCTTTAGGCCTGCCTGTTTAACTCGAAATCAAGTAAACGAAAATGGCATTTTTTTATGCCGTTCGTTTACCTGAAAACACTCATTTCATTGGGGTTTTTGCCTTCGTTTACCGTTTACTCGCCTATATAGGGTAAACGAGTAAACGAAGCCCGGTTCAAAAACTCAGACCCGACCGTCAGGGAGGGGTTCGCGGTGTTGGTAGATTGACATTGGAATCGCTCCCTGATGGTCGCGGCTCCGTCAGGTAAACGAGTAAACTCCCGGTTCATGGGTTTAGCAGCTCTCTCCCATCGGGCGACCTGAACAAGTGTTGCATTCATATCCATTCACCACCACCTGCCCAGAAATTCCGCCTGTTTTCAACCACAACATTTGGAACTTTTTGAAACCCGATCGCCCAGAATATATTTACATTAACGCATTAAAGTAGTATAGACATTTGCCAAAACCGACCCTCTTTTTACCCGCTTCGTTTCCTTGCCTAAAATCCTTCAATTTCCCAATAAAAACGCCAAAAATGCCCCAATTTTCCCGTTCGTTTCCCCGTTTCCTTCCCATACACAAAAAAAGTGTACCGGACCCCGCTCCGTAGCGGCGCCCCCCAGTCCGCTCCGACCGCACTGCCCGGTCGCCACCGGTGGGCACCCGCCCCGGGTCCTCTGAAATTCCTGATCTACGCCGGCGCGCCGGGCGTCGCCCCCTCCGTTGGGGTGGCCGGGCTATCGGCGGACGCCGAACCGTCGGGTCCGGCCTTCCACGGTTCAATCTTTTCGATGCGATGGCGATGTCTGGCGCCGTGAAGCTCGAACTCGACTTCGTCGCCGGCTTTGTGGTTGAGCAGCGCGGCGCCGACCGGCGATAAATAGCTGATGATGCCTTTGTCCGGGTCGGAATCCCACGCGCCCAGGATGGTAAAGGATTCGCGGTGGCTGGTGCCCAGGTCGGTCGTTTCCACCACGGCGCCAATGCTGACGACGTCCGTCTTCGCATTCGAGAAATCGGAACCTCGGGCGCGGGCCAGTTGATTTTCCAACTCGTCCTTGCGGCGCATGAGCACCTTTTGCATTTCCTTGGCCGCTTTGTACTCGTGGTTCTCCCGCAAATCACCGTAACTGCGGGCCACGGCGATTTCCTTCGAATTGGCCGGGATTTTCTTTTTCACCAATTCCTCATATTCGGCCCGGCGGCGTTCCAGGCTTTCCCAGGAGACCAGCAGGGACGTGTCATGGCGCGTTTGTTCGCCGCTGACCAGCGATTGCACCGCCGGGTGGGCCTTGACGAGCCGCGCCAGGAGCGAGCGTTTATCCATGTCGTCAAAGACGGGCGAAAGTTGCAACGCGCGGGTCAAATCTTTAATCACCTCGATGTCCGCGCTGGCCGTCAATTCGCCAATCAACTCCTGGTCTTCCAAAATAAAATCCCGAAGCCGGTTGGACCGTTTCTCGGCGAATTGGTCCCGTTCCATGGCCGTGAGCATGGCCCGAAACACTTCCGGGCCCAGGATGTCCACGAAATCCTCGTTGCGATCGCGCCCGAACCACAATAGGAGTTCGCTGCTGGCGGAGTGATGGCTGATCAATCGGGCGAGCGTCTCTTTGAGCGATTCCAGATTTCCTTCGCGCATCAACAGCCCGGCGAACTCTTTGGCCAGCTTTGCGGATACCAAATTCAGCGCGCCGCGCAAAATTTCGTGCCATTGTTCCGGAAAGGCTTCCTTGAACGAATCCAGCGCGCGATGGTGCTTGCCCGCGGGGACGGCTTCCATGAGAACGCCGAACTTGATGCCATCCTGCCGCCAAATCTGTGTGGCTGAGATTTCCCCTTCCGCCGGCGGCAATCCAGCCGCTTCCCGCAAATCGTCGCGGGTAAAGATGGCTTCCAGGGCCACCGCCGGCTGCGTGCGCTGATGTGAAACAATATCGGCATTGAGCGCGGTGATAATATCGCCGGCCACGGCGGCCTTGTCGGCAAGGTCGGGAACCAGTTTGAGGATTTCCGCCACCACGGCCACGCGCGCTTTCAATCCTTTGGCCGCGCGAAAATCCGCCCGCGCCCGTTCCGCCGGCGTCGTGTCCTGCGCCTGATAAATCACCGGATCGGTCTTTTTGACCGGAACAACGTAGTGC
>JBOHXA010000112.1:0-19865 GCA_050737335.1 Limisphaerales bacterium
GTCCGTACCCGGGTGTCCAGAGCTTCGGTTTGGATTTCCTGGCTGTAAACTTTGCTTTTGTTTTTAAGTGCCTGCTGAAGACGGTGTTCCAATTCATTTTCAAATTTCGAGTCTCGAGTAGTCATAACAATTGAATTTGGTTTTTGCGCACGGAATGGTTCAAGAAACCCAGCAAAAAAAATGCCGTTAGCCAATGGTGGTATTTTGCAAGGAAATTTAAAAATCCCGACCTCAAGTTGAAAAAGGTATCAGGCGATTTGCACAGATTTGCATCAAAGAGATTGCAATTTTCGTGACCGACCGCCGGAGAATATATTTGAATTCCATTCATTGCCACGGAACTGAAAGAAGACGAGGACCAAACCAATCGCAAATTGCTTCTGTTCCTCTTTTTGCTAATCATTTCGGCAATGACGCAATCCGAAGCGCAAAAACGACATGCCCAATTGGCAGCCGAGATACGGCGTCACGACCACGCATACCATGTCGAAGCCAAACCGGTAATTTCCGACCGTGAGTATGACCGCCTTTACCATGAGCTTTTAGACCTGGAAATGGCCTTTGGTGAACTGGTTACGCCGGATTCCCCGAGCCAACGTGTCAGCGGAGAGCCACTTAGAGAGTTTCGCCCTGTCCGCCATCTGCTGCCGATGCTCAGCCTGGACAATACGTATTCCCAGGACGAGGTCCGGGATTTTGTGAAACGAATCCAAAAACTCATGCCCGGGGAGACATTGGATTGGGCAGTGGAACCCAAAGTGGACGGCGTGGCGATGAGCCTGCGCTATGAAATGGGGCGGCTTGCCATCGGCGCAACACGCGGGGATGGCACAACAGGCGACGACATAACGACTAACATCAAAACTATTCGCAGTGTTCCGCTTCACCTGCGCCAGAGGGGAAGCGGCGCACAATCCAGGCAAACCAATTTATTCGACGGCGAAAGGGATGGTATCCCGCGGATGCTTGAGGCGCGAGGCGAAGTCTATTTGACGAAGGCCGGATTTCAAAAACTGAACGCCGAGCGCGCCGCCTCGGGCGAGGAAACATTTGCCAATCCCCGAAATGCCGCCGCCGGGTCGCTGAAGCAACTGGACTCACGTATTGTGGCAAAACGGCCGCTGGACGTGGTTGTCTATGGGCTAGGCAAAGTTGAAAGCGGCGGGAATTATCCGCAAAGCCATACGGAGGTCCTGGAATGGCTCAAAACGCTTGGTTTTAAGACGCCCGAACGGATTTGGCATTGCCATTCGCTGGAGGAGCTCATTGATGCCATCAATACTCTGGACAAAGTCCGGCACAATTTTCCGTATGAAACCGACGGCGCAGTCATAAAATTAAATTCTTTTGAGCAGCGCGAGCGCGCGGGATTCACCGCCAAAGCGCCGCGTTGGGCCATTGCCTACAAGTACGCTCCCGAGCAGGCCCGGACGAAACTGCGCAATATTACCGTCCAGGTGGGACGCACTGGCGCGCTCACGCCTGTGGCGGAGCTGGAACCGGTTTTTCTGGCCGGCAGCACTATCGGCCGCGCCACGCTTCATAACGAGGACGAAATCAAACGCAAAGACATTCGAATCGGAGACACAGTCATAATCGAAAAGGCGGGAGAAGTGATTCCGGCTGTGGTTGGCGTTGTGGAATCCAAACGCGCTCGGGATGCCACGCCATTTGATTTTGCGAAACATATTCACGGCAAATGCCCCGTATGCGGCGGTCCAATTTCGCGGGACCCGAAATACGTGGTGTGGCGTTGCGAGAATCTTCAATGCCCGGCGCAGGCCACGCGACGTGTCGAATTTTTCACGATGCGGGGCGCGCTGGACATCGAAAGTGTGGGCGGCATCGTGGCCGACAAACTCGTTGAGCGCGGACTGGTGAAAGAACCGCTGGACTTGTTTTTGCTGAAAGTGGAATCGCTGGCAACGTTGAACCTGGGCAGCGACGATGCGCCCCGGGTTTTCGGCGAGAAAAGCGCGATCAAGGCCAGGCATGCCATTGAAAGGGCCAAAACATTCCCGCTCTCGCGGTGGCTATTCGGCCTGGCGATTCCCGACGTGGGAAAAACCACGGCGCGCGACCTGGCCTTGTTCCATGAAACCATTGAAGACGTTGCGCAGTCTCCCCTGCTCAAGGCAGTTCTGGCTTACCACACGAAAACATCCAGCCTGACCCGTTTCCGGCGCGAGAATCCGGCGCAATACGCAAATCTAAAAAAAGACATCGGCGAAATTGCGCGGGGCCTGATTGACGCCAATTTTGCCGCGCCATCGAAGAGCAAAGCGGAAAAAGAATCGGGCATCGTCACGAAGGTTGGCCAGGTGGTGGCAAAGAGTGTCCTGGATTTCTTTTCCAGCGACAACGGCAAACGAATCCTGCGGCGCATGAAGGACCTGGGAATTCATCCGGCCAGTGAAAAAATCTCCGCGAAGAACGCGGCGACACAGCCCTTCGCCGGAAAGACATTTGTCCTTACGGGCACACTCTCGGGCATGACCCGTGAGGAAGCATCGGCCAAAATCGAAGCCATCGGCGGCAAAGTAAGCGGGAGCGTAAGTGGAAACACGGATTTTGTAGTGGCCGGCGAAGAGGCGGGGTCAAAACTGGACAAGGCGCACAAGTTGGGAGCGAAAATTATTGGAGAGAAGGAGTTTGTTGAGATGCTTCGCGGCGCTGAAGCGTGACGCATTGAAGCAGTTGAAAACAGTATCACTCCGGCCATTCTTGCACGGACCCGCCGACGGAAGAGGCTGGCAGGTTAAGCCGGCCAATTAATTCGATTCCGCCTCACCCCGGCTGCCGCCTCGATTACGGAAACAGCCCGCGTATGGTTTTGGCTTCGCGGACGCGCTGGACCCCGGCGGCCAGGGCCGCCGTGCGCATCGAGATTTTTCGCTCGCGACTGCTTTTCAAAATTCGGTTATAGGTCTGGTCCAGGATTTGGTAGAGCTTTTGCATGACCTCGCTTTCGCTCCAAAAGAAACTTTGCAGGTCCTGCACCCATTCGAAATAAGAAACGATGACCCCGCCGGAATTGCACAGGATATCCGGTATGATAGAGATTTCGCGGCGTTGCCCCAGGATGGCGTCCGCTCCCGGTGTAGTCGGACCGTTAGCGGCTTCGGCGAGAATACGGCATTTGATCTGGCCGGCATTCTTTTCAGTGATTTGCCGTTCAAGCGCGGCGGGCACAAGCACGTCACATGGCGTCAGCAACAGTTCCTCGTTGGAAATCGCATCCGCCTCCAAGAAGCCCTTTACCATCCGCTTTTGGGCGACATGTTTCGCAAGCTTTTGCAAGTCGAGACCGCGGGCATTGATGACACCGCCGGAAACATCGCTGACGGCGACAACTTTCGCGCCGTAATTTTCCAGCGTTTGGGCTGCGATGGAACCGACATTGCCGAAGCCCTGGACGGCCACCGTGGCGTCCTTCAAGTCCATCCCGATGGTATCAGCGGCGCGGGCGACCAGGTATGCCACACCGCGTCCGGTGGCTTCGCGCCGGCCCAAAGAGCCGCCAAGAGAAACCGGTTTGCCGGTGACAACGCTGGGGACCGAATAACCGACGTGCATGGAATAAGTGTCCATGACCCAGGCCATGACCTGTTCGTCCGTTCCCATATCGGGTGCCATGATGTCCACCCGCGGTCCGATGAATGGGATCATTTCCTCGGTGTAACGCCGGGTGAGGCGTTCGACTTCGTGGCAAGACATGTGATGGGGTTCGCAGGCGATGCCCCCTTTTGCTCCGCCGTAGGGCAGACCGGCCAGGGCGCATTTCCAGCTCATCCACATGGCCAGCGCGGCGACTTCACCCAAGGTGACTTCGGGATGGTAGCGGAGGCCGCCTTTGGTCGGACCCAGGGTCAAATGATGCTGCACGCGAAAACCGCTATAGACATGCGTGGAACCGTCTTCGAGGCTGACCGGCAGCGAGACAATCATTGCTCGCTTGGGAAATTTGAGGCGGGGACGTTCGGACTCCGGGATTTGGAGATGATCGGCGACCTGGTCAAACTGCCGACACGCCATATGAAATGTTGGGTGATCGTAGGCATCCATGGGGAAAGTGTATGGCAACCAAACGCTCCGGCAAGCGGTTTGGCTGTATAAACTCATGTCCTGAAACGGGCTTGCCGAGCTTTACAGCAACCGTCAGCAGCGCTGGGGTCAACCATTAACTTCACGACCATTTTTCAAGGTTTCACAACCAGTTCGGCCTTTACATTTAGCGCGCCTGATAAAAAATCGAATAATGCACGCACCTGAAACCTGGCGATTCAATTTCAATTCAACATGGCCGCTGCTCTTCAAAATTCTGTGGTGTTGCATCCTTGTGCCGCTTTTGACGCTGAAGGCCACCGCGTCAACAGTCTGGCTGGACGAATTGGACCTGAGCGCAGTCGAGCAGGGATGGGGTGAACCCCATAAGAATCTATCCGTGGACGGCCATCCGCTCAGTATAGATGGTCAAACGTTCAAGCGGGGTCTGGGAACGCACGCCGTCAGCACTTTGTACATTGATCTGAAAGGCTCTGCTTTATCTTTTTCAGCGGACGTGGGCGTTGACGGTGAGGTCAGCAATTCCATAGGCCATGTTAGATTCCATGTCATTGGCGACGGCAAAACGCTATGGAGCAGCGGCGTGGTGAATGCGAATGATCCGGCAAAACCGGTTTCTGTGGATTTAACGGGTATTACCAACCTTCTTCTAAAAGTGGACGATGCAAACGATGGGATTAGCTTTGATCACGCCGATTGGGCGGACGCAAAATTTGAAATGATTGGGGGCGCGGTGCCCAAAACCCTGGCCGCACCGCACGAGCCGGCCATCATTCTGACGCCTGCGCCCTCGTCGAAGCCGCGCATTAATGGCGCGCAAATTTTTGGCGTGCGCCCCGGCTCGCCATTTTTATTCACGATCCCCGCAACAGGTGACCGGCCAATGACGTTTTCAGCCAGCGGCCTGCCCCGCGGCCTTCATCTCGATCCGCAAACCGGCCGCATCACCGGTTCTCTGGCGCGTAAAGGCAAATACGACGTAATGTTGCGCGCAAAAAATTCACTGGGCAGCGCTCGCCGTGGATTTAAAATCATTTGTGGCGACCAAATTGCGCTCACGCCACCGATGGGCTGGAACAGTTGGAACTGTTTTGCCAGGGCGGTTTCCGAGGACAAGGTGAAAGCGGCGGCAGACGCGATGGTTCGCAGCGGCCTGATCAATCATGGATGGACTTACATAAACGTGGATGATTTCTGGCAAAATAATCGCCGTTCCAGCGACCCTACATTGCGCGGTCCGTTCCGCGATGCCAACGGCTTCATTGTGCCAAACTCCCGTTTTCCCGACATGAAAGGCATGGCCGATTACATTCACAGTCTGGGATTGAAAGCTGGACTTTATTCGTCACCGGGCCCATGGACCTGCGGCGGTTGCGCGGCAAGCTGGGAACATGAAGCGCAGGACGCTCAAACCTACGCCGCCTGGGGCTTCGATTATTTAAAATATGATTGGTGCAGCTATGGAGATATCGCCGACGGCAAAATCCCCGGTCCGAAGGGCGTGCCCACCTGGGCCAACAGCCATGGCAATGACCAGGCTGTGGCGTCTTATCCGTACGAGGTCATGGGAAATCTTTTGCGAAAACAAAATCGCGACATTGTGTTTAGCCTCTGCCAGTACGGCATGGACAACGTCTGGAAATGGGGCGGCTCGGTCCATGGCAATTCCTGGCGCACCACGGGCGACATCAATGATAGTTGGGGCAGCATGTCGGGCATTGGCTTTAATCAGGACAAAATGGCGCCTTATGCAAAACCGGGGAATTGGAATGATCCGGATATGCTGGTCGTGGGCAAAGTTGGCTGGGGGAATTTGCATCCGACCCGTTTGACACCAAATGAGCAATATACCCATATCAGCCTTTGGTGCCTGCTCTCGGCGCCATTGCTCATCGGCTGCGATATGACGCAGCTCGATCCCTTTACACTGAACCTTTTGGAAAATGACGAAGTCATCGCCGTGGACCAGGATCCGCTGGGCAAAGAAGCCACAACCGTCGCCAAAACCGATGAGACGCGCGTTTATGCCAAGCCTCTGGCCGACGGTTCAATGGCCGTCGGCCTCTTCAACCTCGGCGAAACGGCAAATCCGGTGAAAGTCACCTGGTCGGACCTTGGCCGCAAAGGCCGATTGCACGTTCGCGATTTATGGCGGCAAAAAGACCTGGGAAAGTTTGCGAATTCCTTTACCGCGACTGTGCCGCGCCATGGTGTTGTCCTGATTCGAGTCTGGTAGGAATTGCAACTGTCATGTCGAGGGATGAATTTTCGAAATGAAACGGTAATGACCTGACCCGATCTGATAAGTCACTGTGCCTGAGCCTGCATTCACCGACTCCACTCCCGGAGCGTGCGCGGCTGAATGGCCGGATTCGGTCACCGTAGCCGGATCAATCGCCGGGACAATCACAGTGGCCGTCGTGTTGGCGGGAATTGTCACGTCGAGATGGAATGAGTCGCCGTCGCGCCGCCAATTGATGATTATCGGGCCGCGGATGGAAGCATACGTCGCGCGGCACCAGGAAACGCGCGCGGTGGGACGCGGATAAATCGTGAAGTTTTCGTAACCCGGCGATTGTTCATTTGGGTTCAGACCAGCGACATTTCGCCAAAGCCATTCATTGACGGCACTGTGAGTCCAGTGATTTAAGGACAAATTTCGAGTATTCGCGTCGAATGCCTCCCATAAAGTCGTGCCATGATCGGCCATGTATCCCCACGAGGGCCTGGTTCGTTGATCCAACATGAGGGACGCTTCATCATTGTAGCCATTGGCAGACAATGCGAGGAGCAACTCAACACTGCTCCAAAATCCGGTGGTGGGGTGATTGTTCTTCTTTACCAACTGCACCAGCCTTGCGGCAGCCCTGGATTTTAGCGGTTGGTCAAGGAGGCCAAATTGCAGGGCGAGCGCATAACTTCCTTGAACGTCGCCGTCGCCGCGGATAATTCCATCAGTGCTGAAATAGTTTTTCACAAATGCCCGCCGGATATTCTGAAAGAGGCTGCCATAATATTCCGCGTCCGCGTTCCTGCCCAGTGCCCGGGCCATGCGCGCGACCAAATCGGTGGAATGGGCGAACATGGCGGTGGCGCCAAGTTCTTTTGGGGTTGCCGGGCCGGCGCTCATCCAATCGCCCCAGTCATTGCCGCGATTGTTTTTCCAAATCAGACCAGGATTATTGCCATGAACAAAGTCAACCCAACGGCGCGCGGCATTGAAGTGTTTCGCCAACATGATCCGGTCGCCGGTATTCACATACAAATCCCAGGGCAGAGAAACACCCGCGTCCGCCCAACCGGGCGATCCCATGCATTTAGTAGTCCCCGCCAATTGGGCATGCGGACATATATCCGTAAATTGGCCTTCAGGCGACTGGTCGTCCCGCAGGTCCCGGGTGTATTTGGTCAGAAACGCGTCCGCGTCGAAATTGAAGAGCAAAGATTGCACACAGGGCCGGATGTCGCCCGTCCATGCCAGGCGCTCGCCGCGCGCCGCACACCCCGCCGGCACATCAAACAGCAGATTGGCTTGTGTCCAAAAGGCCGCTCGCTGAATGCGATTGAATAGTTTGTTTGAGCATTCAAATTGTCCAGCCGTTGGCAAATCAGAACGGATGTTGACCGCGATGAGCGTGTCCGGCGACAACGGGCCCGGAAGTCCCGATAGTTCAACATAACGAAAACCGTGGTATGTGAAATGCGGCTCAAAAATGCGCGGCCCACGGCCATCAAGAATATAGTCCTCCTCTTGTTTCACGCCCCACAGGTTTCTGACATTGATGTTGCCGTCCGGCGCGACCCTCTCGGCATGCCGCAACCGAATATGCGTACCCAAAGGCCCATTCACCTTTAATCGGCACCAGCCCGAAATTTCCTGCCCGAAGTCGTAAACATAAACGCCGGGTTTCACTTCTCTGATGGATGCCGGCCTTAATTCACAAATTTTGCGCACGGGTTGGCAGAACTGTGATACCAACGGCACTTGATTACGCGGTTGAGTCCACACCGTCGGCCAGGCGTGATCATCGAAACCCGCTTTGTCCCAACCGGGCATTTCCCGGCGGCAGTCATAGCCTTCACCGTCCAATAAATCCGACCAACGCACGGGTCCGTCCAGGGTCGAGCGCCATCGGCCATCTGTGCTGATCGTCATCCTCGTTCCATCCTTTAAGTCAATCTCAAGTTGCGCGAGAAACTGCGGAAAATAGCCGTAAATACAGCGAAGGTTCCAAAGATTCATGTGCCCGGCATACCAGCCGTAACCGAGCAATGCGCCGATGACGTTTTGGCCGTGATGCAAAAGACGGGTAACGTCAAATGTCTGATATTGGAGCCGGGCGTCATAATCGGTGAAACCCGGTGCGAGCAATTCATCACCCACTTTCGCTCCATTAATGTGTACTTCATAAAAACCCCGCGCGGTGACATATAAAGTGGCCCGCTCGATTTTGTCGGCCACGTTAAATTCGCGGCGCAGCATGGGCACCCGCGAAACGGTTGATTTTGGCGTCACGTCCGGAATGCCCGCGGCCAAAGCCGGCGAATCAGGAGCAAGCGCAACCAGGTCCCTACCGGCGACCAGGAACCGCTTCGACCAGTCTTGAGATTCCATGGAGTCGGAACATTCCACCTGTGCGCCAACGGCAATGGACTTTGGGCCATCAAACACCTGAATTCCGCCCAGGGCCAGACCGTAATTCCGCCCATCCCAGCATGACAGGCGAGTGACTGTGAGCCGCACATAACGCGCCGTCGTTGGAGCAAATGAATACCGGCATGAAGGGCTCCGTGGATTTGGGAAATCCGCGCCGGTCTTGTCCACTACAAGTTCCGCGTCACTAAAATCCGGTTTGCCCGCTGTCTCGACCTTGAAACGAAGCGGAAACATCGGCGTGCGAAAATCTCCATTTTCTTTCGCGGGGCGCGCGGGAATGATATCAACCGCGTCCATTCGCCGGGCGGCGCCAAGGTCCAGGATAATCCAATGAGTGATATCAGGCCGGGAGGCCAGTTCGCTGCGATAACAATGAACCGGCGTCAGGGGACGATTGGCCGGGTCGGCCAGTATGGGATCACTAATCCATTGAGCGCTCCAATCCGAAGGCTTAAGAAGGCCCATGCTCCACGATGCGGGACGGCTCCATTTGGATGGCTTGCTCTCACGATCCCAAATTCGGACTTTCCAAAAGCAGGAAGCGCGGGATAACAACGGCTTTCCGGCATACTCCACCCCCGCTGACTGATTTGATGGCGTCCGGCCACTGTCCCATAGATCACCCACATTTGCGGCAAGCAATTTTTCGCTGGATGCGACCAGAATCTGATACGCCGTTTGAATGTCGCCGCGATGTCGCGAAACCACGGTCCAGTTCAATCGGGGATTGGGGTTATCAATCCCCATCGGTTTGACGCGATATTCGCAGCGCACCTGCCCAATCCCGGCAGCATTCATACAGTGGACGGCTGCAAACGCGAAGCAGGTCAGAATTAAATATCGAAACATAACCAGGAGAAGTGAGGAGACGGAATACGACTCTTCATTTTATTTTTGAATATTTCATAAGGCGGCCGCTTTGGTTGAATTGCCGATGTTCGTTCCACTCGGCTTTGAACTGCTTCACCGAGGCCTCGTAGTTCCATGATGAGAGGTCTGACCCGGTGGTTTGCCAGTGAACCACGACCCGCCGGACTTTTGGCGCGAGCAGGATTTCCCGGCCCCGCCACGCCGCCGGCTTGCCATCCACAAGCACACTCTTCACCTTGACGAACCATGGCGTGTGCAGCCGAATGCTTTCAGGCGCGGCGCGAAAGTGTCCGTCTAAATGAATCTCCATCCCTTGCGCGGTAAACGTTGCCAGGAAACTTATCAAACCAAATTCCGTGGGCGCGTTTTTTACGCGCAACGTTTGACCTGGCGCGGTCCATGCGGGCGATAATACCGCGAGCAGGTCCAGCGAATCGCCGTGTTCGCAAAGAAGCATGTTGCGCAGCAGGGCAATATAATCGGCGGCAAACCAGTTGTGCGGAGCCAGGTCATTGCCAAAATCCCGCGTCGTCCACGGCGGCGGCCCGCATTCCCACCCGGCCTGCGTTGAAGAAGTATGGACCAGAATGCTGTAAAGCTCGCGCAGAGCGGGTTGTTGCTGGCCGCGCGCAATCCACGCCTGGGTGTTGTTCATCGTCAAATACTGATGCAAAACCGACCGTGGCCCGTAGCACATAATCCCTTCGCCATAGCGCTTAAGGGCGTGATCCAGGGTCCCAGTGACAAGAGGGTCCATGGGCGGCAAAAGCTCGTACGGGTACATCGTCAGCAAATTGCCCCAGTCATATCCGTTCGTGTCCAAACACGGCGGAATAAACCCGCCGTTGGTTTTGGCCAATTCGCCCAGCAATTGGAACAGGTCGTGGTAATAGTCCTGGTATTGCGCCTGCCAATCCGCTGCCATGCGTTTATGTCCCAACGCTTTGGCCATCAGTATGGCTTCATGAAGACCGTCCAGGCCATAGAAATTATCTCCCGTAAGATGGCCCCAGCCCGTGGGCAATTCGTCATCATGCGGCGCGCCGCCGGGCAGCATGCGCAGGGGATCCATGGATCTCGCTCTCTCAAGCCAGGCGACGGCCCGTTGTACCCTCGGAAACACGCTCCGCGCAAAATGGCGGTCTCCGGTGAGTTGGAAGTGCTGGCCGTACGCCCACAATGCTTCGCCCCAGCCGTCGTGCTCGCCTGGCTGTGACAGAAAATCACCGTCCGATTTTTGGAATTTTGAAAAAAAGCCCAGAGCTTCGGCGGCATTACGGGGGTGCCCGGTCAGATCATAAGCGTGAACCATGTGAGATCCATCACGAAGCCAAAAGGCATGGTATTGGGCGAGGTTAACGGTCTGAATGTAAAGGTTTTTAGCCTGAATGTCGCTCGAAGAGCAAACTCTCTCTCTGGCCAACATCAGATACATCAAGCTGGCGCGAAAAGTTTGTTCAACTTTTTCCTCTCCAATGTGCAATTGCAAACCGCTATTGAGTTGCTTTTGCCACCACGATTTCGTCTCAGCCAATGCTTCGCGTAAATCATCCCGCTCAAGTTGATTCAAAGCTTTCATATCGGTGAGCGGTATTGGGCGCACCGGCATTTTGAAATCGAATTCGCGTTGTTCTTTTGGCTTCAGGACCAATTGATATTGCGACAATAGAACCGGCGTAGATTCGGAAATCAGCGGCGACGCCGGATCACGATATGGCTGGCCGGCCGTCAACCAGAGCTGCGGCTGCGGTTGCGTCGGCAGCGAGTAAATGACCTGATTTGAACGCAACGCCAAATCAGAATTGGGCCCGGATTGGAAACCATATACCCAGTTAGGGTCAAATTTAACGCCGGGTTGTGAATACCTTCCAGGAACGGATGGACTCGCCGGACGACGGAACCGATGCGAATTGGTAACGCAATAACAGAAAGAAACCGCAAAATAATCTGTTTGTAGTTCCGAACTGGTATTTTGAGCGATAATTCGAATAAAATTTACCGGGTCGCGATCGGGATGTCGCCAATTTAATGCCCAGCTAAACATCGTCACCTGATAATCCACTTTGCCATCTTGCACTTCATAATGGATAATTGGCAAATCGCCATCGGTTAACGTCCGTGCGGGTTGATCCACATACCTGGGAGGCTTTCCAACCATCAAGGATAATTCACCGTATCCAGTGTACAGCGATCCAGACGGAGTGATTTCCGTTCCTTCCCGGGCATCGGCGATGCCAATCTCGTCAGTGGGATAAGCTGCCCAGGTGAAAGGGGCCGCGGAATGATTTGAATCCGAATCGCCCAATTGTGACGCAATGGCCAATCCCCCGCCAAATCCGTGAGAAAGAGCGCCCAAAATTGCAGATAAACAAACCATTCGCCAGCCGTGCCAATGGCGCCGGATAAAGCAAAATGGATTGCATAGTCTTCCTTTGAGGCGCTTGGCCCGTTGCGATGGCACTTTCATTCGAACGAGTTTGCCAAACTGCGCCAGGGAAATAAAATCCAGAAAAACGCAGCTTCATGGCCGGGCGTTTCCTGCGTCGGCTGCCCCGGGGCAGCCTGTTGAGAAATTATGGGCATTACTACTGAGAGAATTTTTGGCCTGTGACGCGAAGCGAGGAGCGGCCATGCTCCTTCGTCGCCTGCTCGGCCAGCCATTATTGGCGAAAGAGCAATATCCATAATTTTTCAACAGACTGCCGGGCTTGATCAGAGGCAATGCGCCGGATGCAAGTTCAATTGGCTTTTAGACGATAGAAATGCGCCATGCCATTCGCGGGCAGGACAACACTGAAGTTTCCGTTGATGGATTGCGGCTGGTTGGTCACAGGGAACCAGTTGGCTGACGCATTCAGATTGGTGGCGTAGTAGAGGGAATAATTGGACGCCCAGCCAGGCCATGACACTGAGAGATCGCCGCCAGAAAACGTTGCAGCCAGGGCGGGCGCGCCATAACTCAAGTTCACATTGGCGATTTGGAACGTCTGGATGGAGTTTGCGGGAAAAGTCACCTGAAACGCGCCGTTCGTGATTGAGACATCATTGTACCGCGCATAATTCGTGGCGGTATCAGGCACAGTGATCCAGCGCGTGATTGGACCGCCGACGTATGGGACATTTGTGAGGCAAAAACTGATTGTCCGGGCCGGGCCGGGATTGCAGGTAACCAGAACGAGAGTGTGGTTCGTGGCGCTGTAGGCAGCCACAGTATTCGGGGTCGCGCTATCGAGAATCGTCATGCCGGGCCGGATATGGCGCGTGTATTGCGCCAGGACGTAATACTTGGGATTTGGCGTGGTGATGTTGGAACTGCCGACGTCAGATTGTATGAGGCCCCAACCACCTCCATCAAGCGGCTGCCAATAACACCAGAGCGTCGGATGAAGGCTGGAGAAAGTCAGGTCCAGGTTCGTGGCCATCGTCAGGCCAGTGCCATCGTCCTCGCCATACTCGGTGTTCCAAAGCGTTTTGCCGCCCGCAGCCGCGAAAAGTCCCGCCCCGCTGTCATACCCGTAATCGTGCGAGGTCACGATAGCGACGTCATTCTGGAGCGTGGAACTGAAGCCTTGCCAGGTGGATAGCGACTGGTCGAAGCTGGTTTCGTCGGATGCCGCAATTGGCATGTTGGTCAAGCCTCGGCTGTTCAACTCCTGCCGCAAGTATTGAATGACCGTCTCCTGGGTGGGCGTGTCAAAGTAACAGCCCTCCTGCGTGCCGGTCGCTGTCCACCAACTGCCGTGCGGCTCATTAAATGCCTCGACGGAATTAAAGGTGACGCCCCAATTGGTCCTGGCGTAGGCGGCGATGGTGGCGAGATACAGGGCGTGGGCATCGTCGTAAGCGGGCTCAAGATTATCGGTGGACGGGGTCGTAGGACCGGATGGATTGAAGTTGTCAAGCATCCACCACATCGGCGAATTGGAGAAGAGCTGGATGCTCGCCCCGCGCGCCTGGGCCATCAGCATCATCGAGCGTTGATTGACGTCGGCGTTCCAGTTCCAATTGGTGGTGCCGGGATCGGAGCTTGATGGATTGAGCCAGTAACCCTGGATTTGCCTCCAGCCCGGGATGTTGGGGGAAGCGACCATAAACTGGCCGTTGACGGAATTGGAGCCGCAGCCACCGGCGTTGTAGCGGGCGATATTCATCCCCAAGCCGGGAAGGCTCACCCCGTTGAGCGTGGTGTAATTCGTGGTGAAGACGATGTTCGCCAGGTCCGCGCGCGTGCCGAAGACATTGGCCCACCAGCACAGCGAGCAACCCCAACCCTGCCAAACACCCCAATTGGTGGCGAGGTTCAGCACAGGCGTTGGCGGCGGTGTTTGAAAACTCAACGAAGACCCGGCCCAGGCGACGCCGGCCTGGTTGGAGGCCGAGGCGATGAAGTAATAGCTTGTATTTGGGCTGAGACTAAAGACCGGCGCGGAGAAAGCGCCGTTTTGCAGGCCGAGCACGGTGCTGGCAGCCCAGGCCGACGGGTTGTTCCCGCCATCGGTCGGGCCGTAATAGATCGTAACGCCCGGGACTTCGTTTCCTGAAGAAACGACCTGGCCATTGAGTGTCGCGTCGTTTGGTTGAACTTCCGTGGCGGCGCTGATGGTCACCGTCGGCAAAACAGGCGGTCCGGCGGGATTGGTCAACGTGAGGCCCAGGTCAAAGACGCCGTCGCACTGGCCACTGGCGCCGTAGGTAATCGCTCCGCCGCTGACGGGCAAAAGGGCTATCTGGCCGCCTGCATACGGATTATTGCTGGCATTGGCCAACTGTTCCCATCCCGCGCCGTTGGCAGCGCGGCTGAAAGCATACGCATAAACCGTATTGGGCGAGAGGAGCAGGTAGAGATTGACCCATTGCAACCAGTCGCCATCGTTGAAAGCGAATCCTGTCGCCGTATCAGTGTAATAGGGCGTCACAACGCCGTTGGATACGGTGAAAATGTACAGGACATATGTTTGCGGCGTGGTTGTGGATTCAGTTCCCCCACCCCCGGTGTCGAAGGCCAGACTGTTCAGCCAATAGCCGGCGGAATGGGATCCCGTGGTAAAGGTCTGGCCCGGCGCGCCACCGCCCTGCGACGGATAGTTATCTGTATAATAGTTTAAACCATCCGGCGAACTCGCTTCGCCGCTGGTGCTCAGTTGAGATATATCGTACGTACCCGGGACGGGGGCATGGCCTCCCAAATCCAGCAGGTTGGGAGCGAGTGTGGAGAAACTCAGGGAAGACATCGCCCATGCGACACCCGCCGGGTTTGAAGCCGAAGCTGTAAAGTAATAAGCAGTATTGGTTTTTAAGCCGGAGATCGTCGCCGAATAGGCTCCGCTTTCGATGCCAACATTGGCGCTGAATGCCCAGGCCGCCGCATCGCTCCCTCCATTGATCGCCCCGTAATAAACAGTCACCGCCGGTGATTGATTTCCATTCGACACTACCTGGCCGTTGAGGGTAGCTGATGTCGTTGTGATGGCTGTCGCCGCCAGATTCGTCACCACTGCCAGGGTGACTGGCCCGGCCGGATTGGTCAGCGTCAAACCCAGGTCAAAGACGGCGTCGAATTTCCCGCTCGAGCCGAAGGTCATTGGGCCGCCGTTGACCGGAACCAAAGCGATCTGTCCACCCGCATACGGATTGTTGCTTGCATTGGCCAATTGTTCCCAACCTGTGCCTGATGAGCTACGGCTGAAGCACCAGGCATAGCTTGTGTTCGGCGCGAGCGGCAGATTCAAGCCGGACCATCGAAGCCAATCGCCGTCCGCGAAGGCGAAGTTGGTGGCCACATAATCCGCATAGGCGGTGGCGGTGGCGCCGGACACGGTTAAGATATCCAAAATATAAGTTTGGCCGGTACCAGTGCCTTGCGAGCCTCCGCCGCCAGTCTTCAATGCCAATGTATTGAGCCAATATCCGGCAGCATGGGAGCCTGTCGTGAACGTCTGACCCGGCGCCCCGCCGCCATGCGAGGGGTAGTTGTCCGTGTAATAATTCAAACCGTCGGGCGAAGTGGCTTCGCCACTGGCGCTGAACTGGGATATATCGTTAGCGCCGGGAATCGGGGCATTGCCGCCCAGATCGTCAAGCGTGGCAACGTTTTGCGCTGAAAGCGGTTCGGATACAAGCACAAGGCCGACAAGGCCGGCGATCAAGCCGCCAAAGCGCCGAAAACGTTTTAAGAAAAATGGCGGCCAGTATTCCGGCCGGCGGAGCCGCGGGTAACCGTGTTGCAAACTGCCAGAAAAGATTAAAGCGCGATCAGAATTTACGGTTTGCATTAAGTCGGTTTACCCGGACTGGGTTTTTGTCATGAGTTGTTAATTCTACCACAGAAAAAGGGGGTTGGCCATTACCTAAAAGAGCCAAGACCTAATCGCTCCGCACCGTAATACTGCCCGGAGCCAATCCGGCCCCAGCCGCCGTGATAGTAATGTCTCCCGGCACGCTATCGGCTTGCAGAATTGCCAGGCCGCGCCCTTGAAAGGCGCGATGAACATTCGTTTTGGGATTTTCCAAGTCGTTCAAGTCACCGTTGCCAATCCCCAAAAAATGCGCTGGGCCAGACATCTCAAATGTAATTTCATTGGTCGCATCAGGCGCCCGCGCGCCATTTTTATCAACCACCCTGAACTCGACCTGGCAAACATCTTTGCCATTCGCCTGAATCTCATTAGTGTCCGGTAATAGCTCGATTCGATATGGATCTGCGGCGGTCTGGAGGGAAAAGCTGCACAAATTCCGCCCCGCTTGATCCTTACCAAGGGCCTTTAATATCCCGGGTTGAAATGGAATTTCCCAGGACAATATGCCATTCATCGCGCCTGCTCGATATTTCGTGCCGAGAGGATGACCGTTTAATGTCAAAGCGACCTGGGCACAATTCGCAAAACAGAGAACCTTCACGAGTGAGTTGGACGGCCAGTTCCAACTTTCCGCAGCGTAACGGATGCCGTAACCGGAGAGAGCGCAAAGATAGACCATTGGTTTGTCACTCCACAGGCTTTGCCTGAACCATCCCAACGGCTTTTTAAAACCGCAAAGGTCCAGCAAACCGGGGCCGCTGGCGCGGTTAGGCCATGGACCGGCCTCGCCCAAATAATCGGCGCCGGTCCACAAAAATTGGCCCGCGATAAATGCGTTGGTCTCGACCGCCAGCCACGCGGCGTATGAGTGCTTGTTCTCACTGCCGTAGATGACACGCCGTGGATACGCCCGGTGATCTGTTTGGTAGCGCCCTTCCTGATAATTGTAACCCACCACGTCCAACAGTTCCGGCAAGTGAACCGCATCCGACATCCTGACCGTCGCCAAAGCCGCGGTGACCGGGCGGGTTTTGTCGAAATGTTTCACGGCGGTCACCAACGGCGCGGCATATTTCACCAAATCCGTCGCAGGCGGGTTATGCGGCTGGTAGTCATCGCCCAAAACAGGATCTGAAAACGGATCATTGGCATAATCAATTTCATTGCCAATGCTCCAAAGAATGATTCCGGGATGGTTGCGGTCACGACGAACCATGTCCTGGATATCTGTAACCGCCCACCGCGCGAAAAATTCGCCATAGCCAAAATGGCTCGGCGTGCCGATGTTGCGGCCTGAGACCCATTTGTTTTTGGAGGGGGTAAACTCATCGAACGCTTCGTCCATCACCAAAAAGCCGAGGCGGTCGCAAAGGTCCAGCAGCGCCGGATCCGGCGGATTGTGGCTGGTGCGAATGGCATTGACGCCGATGACTTTCAATGCTTTCAAACGCCGTTCCCAAACTTGGGGCGGCACCGCGGCGCCCAGCGGGCCGGCGTCATGGTGAAGGCAAACTCCTTTGATCCAGGTGTGCGCGCCGTTCAAAAAGAACCCCTTGTCCGGGTCAAACTTGAAATCGCGAATGCCAAAAGACGTTTCGGTCTCGTCGCAAATCGAATTCCCGGCCCTGACAGCGCTCCGCAGAACGTAAAGGGACGGTGAATTCAGAGACCATAATTCCGGTTTTAAAACCTTTAAACTCCGGGTGATCACCTTGTTCGAATTCCTTCGCACCCGCGCCGACACCGTTTCACTGGCCACCGTCTCTCCATCCGGCGCCAAAATTTTCGATATCAGGAAAAAATTCTTTGGTCCGGCGGAACAGTTTTCCACAGTCGTTGCGACGCGGACAATTGCCCCGGCCTCCGATACGCGGGGTGTTGCAATCACAATTCCCCAATGCGCGATTCGCAACTTATCTTCCACGATAAGGCGGACATTTCGGTAAATGCCTGAACCGGTATAGTACCGGGAGTCGGCATATCGCGAATGATCCACGCGAACGGCAATGAGATTGTCGCTCGAACCGAAATTAATAAACGGCGTGAGATCCACGCGAAAACTGGAAAACCCATACGGCCGCCCGCCGGCAAATTGCCCATTTATCCAAACCTCGGAATTATCGTAAATGCCATCGAACTCAACGGCCACCGTTTTATTTGTGGCGTTTGAATCCACGACAAAATGTTTACGATACCAGCCGATTCCACCTGGCGCGTAACCGTTGCCACTGCCATAGTCCGGACTCAACGGTCCCTCGATGCTCCAATCGTGCGGTAAATTGACTTTCCGCCAGGATGAATCGTCAAACGCCGGCATCATTGCCGTCGCCGCTTGACCTTTAAAAAAAAGCCAGCCCTCGTCGAAATCAATCACGCCCCTGGCATTTGCAGTGACGATAAATGCATATAAAATAAACAGAGAGATTGTTTTCGGCTTCACTATGGGTCTAAATTGGTGTCCGGGTTTTTATTGACGGTCCTGGTCACGCCAGACAAGGACCAACTATCGCGCCAGATGACTTGCGGCCTGCTATCCCCGTCAAATTCAAGGGGCAGCCAAAGATATCGTGAATTGGAAAGGTCCCATTTGTTCCATCGGTCCGCCATGAAGATCAAACGATTGCTTGCCAGGATGCGCAGGACGAACGAACTTTGGCCCGAAAACGTTTTATCCGCATTTGGACCGGCGCAAGGGTTGCCCAATTCCGTCCATGGCCCGAAGATTGAGTCCGCCACGGCAGACTCCGCCGCATTGGGGTCCCAGCCGGTGCTGCCGGAGGTGATCAAATAATATCGTCCATTATGTTTGAAAACGGCGGGCGCCTCCCGATTGCGGCCAATCAAAATGCGGCTGTATTTTCCCGATGTTCTTAAATAGTCATCGGTTAACAGCGAAACATGCATCGTTGAGTTCTCTTCCGAGGCATAAAAGATGTACGCCTTGCCGTCATCGTCCACAAATACAGTCATATCCCGGGCCATTTGGCCGTTCAAAAAATCGCGCGCCAGATAATTGTATCTGCCCGTTTTCTTATCCGCATCCGTGACGTTTAACGGCCAAACACGGGCATCGGGCCGAAAACTGCCGAGATACTTGAAAGGACCGGCCGGCTTGTCACTGATTGCCACTCCCAGCCTGGCTCTATGATAATCCGCGCTGTCAATATGCATCCACATGACGAATCGTCGCGTCTTGCGATTGTACACGACCTTAGGTCTTTCCACGACGTTACTGGAATTCAGATCGCTTGGCGCGCCGGACACCGGAGGCAGCGCGAGCCCTTCGTTTTTCCAATCGCACAGGTTCGTGGATGAATAACAGGAAACCCCGCCCATATCCACGCGTGTGCCGCCCCAGGATTTATTACAGTTTGGCAAAACAGTGCCGCCGCTTTTTGCCTCACCATACCAATAATAAACTCCGTAATGAAAAAGAATCCCGCCTCCGTGCGCATCAATCGGATTTCCGTCCGTATCACGCCAGACGTAATCAGGAGCAAATTGACCAGGAATCGCTCGCGCCAAAACGTCGTCAGAAAACCCCCCGACAGCCACAGCCAACGTTATGAGAGCGGATTTTAATAATTCACGGAAATTGGACACGGTTTCATTTTACTGGATTTCCGGCGGCAAAAACTATTACCCAAAAGTGTAATTTTGCATAAACCAGGAATGGCAGGAATCCGCCCGGTGAATCCATAACACATTGCGCCTGTTTTATTAATGTATAATATCCCAGGCAATACCCGCGCTCAAACCCCGTCAGGAACGAATCCCCAGTTTTGGTGATACGGTGGCGCAGAATTACCCGTTCGGGTAATAGTCATGGATACGGGATGGATGCTACCTTGGCTAAAGCTGTGTGAAAAAAATAACCGTTCATATTTGCTTCTTGCCATGAAAAAACTCTTGATTCTTACCCTCGTAACGGGAATTGCAACGATGGTCAACACCGCGCGGGCACAAACATCCGCAAC
>JBOHXA010000113.1:0-1098 GCA_050737335.1 Limisphaerales bacterium
TCGCGAGAGCGCGCAAATGCTTGAACATGACAAATCTCCCAGTTTTTTGAACCGTTGTGAAAAAGGCTTTCCAATTACGCTAGGGCCGAAACCAAGCCGCGCACTTTGGTTCCTGGCGGCCGGTGAAGGTATCCATGCAAATTGTCCTGAACGATCTTTAAGGGTTTCCTTGGAGAATGTTCAGGCAATGTCCTAGTGCACATGACAAAGCAACGGTCGTGCCAAGCCCGAGATCATTGGAATTCGAGAGCCTTACGCGTTACCTGATTCCGAAAAATCGGCTGAAACTGACAAAAATGTCATGGAGTGTCAGGTTCTGCCTGTGTCAACTCAGGGCCACCCAGGGCTGAATAGGTCCGATTCCGTCCGGCCCGGAGGCTGTTGGAATCGAGTCTTGCAATTAATGTGGCAAATCGCGGATTTGCCCAATTGGCGACCTTCACCCCTCGGCAGTGCACATCGTTACTGCAGGGCGCCGCTGAAGCGGTGTTTTACTGGATCACGACCTCGTAGCTGATGGTGAAGGACGGATCGGCTCCCCCGGTCTTGCCGTTCATGCTGCCGTTGAAGTTGAGCTTGATGTTGGTGATGCCCGGATCCGTGCACGGGCGGGTGCAGGACGGGACGTAGGTATAGGTGCCGCCGCCGTTATTCGAAAAACTCATGACCGGTGCGCTCAAGCCGCTGGATGGGCTGCCGTCGGTGAAGATGAAGGGCGTCGCGCCGCTCAGGTAAAAAGCGGTATGCGCCGGCACCGGGTCCGTAATCGTCAGGCTGTTGTTGTCCGCGGGACCACTGCCGTTGTTTTGCACGCTGACCGTGTATTGCACGATGGCGCCGGGAATGGATTTGGGCCGGAGCGTGGTTTCCACCGGGTCCGAAATCACCTGCACGGTCTTGGTCACCACCAGCGACGAGACATTGAAGGCGCCATTGCCGGTGTCGGTCACCGTACCCTCGGTGCCTTCGTAAGCCTTGACCGAGGCCGTCCAGTTGCCCATCGCCGCATTGGCGGGCAGCCCATACCCGTACTCAAACGCCTCGTCTGCGGTATTCGCCGCGCCGCTGCAATCCGTGGCGCCTTCCTTGGTCATGGCC
>JBOHXA010000114.1:0-1131 GCA_050737335.1 Limisphaerales bacterium
TCATGCACCCGTCCAAAAAAACGGCCAGTCCTATTATAAAATCCATTTTTTATTAGCGAAAATTCGTGCAATTCGCGGATAATCCAATTTTGTGAAAAAAACAGAGATGACGACAATTCAAAAGCCATTCCTGAAATTGTGGGTGTGCCTGGCGCTGGCCGCGATCACCTCTGCCGCGTTTATCGGTGTTGCCCATTGTTCATTCATCAGCCTGGACGACCGGGTCTATGTCGCCGCCAATCCCCCCGTCGAGCTCGGTCTTTGCTGGAGTTCGGTCAAATGGGCGTTCGAGACGTTGCACGCGGGTTATTGGATTCCTGTCACCTGGCTTTCGCACATGCTGGATTGCCAGCTCTACGGTCTCAATCCCGGCGGCCATCATGTCACCAATCTCATCTTTCATCTGGCCAACACGGTCCTGCTCTTTCTGCTGCTTGAGCGATTGACGGCCCGGCTTTGGCCGTCGGCTTTCGTCGCCCTTTTGTTTGGGATTCATCCCATGCACGTGGAATCGGTGGCGTGGATCGCCGAGCGTAAGGATGTCCTGAGCGCGTTTTTCTTCATGCTCACGCTTTTGGCTTATGCGCGTTACGCCGATTGCGAACGGAGCCGCGACCGTGAGGGAGCGATTTCACGCCCGAAGAGTCAGAGACTCGTGACCTCGTCTCCTACCGAAAAGACGCCATCGCGCTGGCTGTTTTATGTCCTCGCGCTGTTTTTCTTTGCGCTTGGGCTGATGTCCAAACCCATGGTGGTGACGCTGCCGTTTGTCCTGTTGCTGTTGGATTTCTGGCCGTTGCGGCGGTTGGACAATCTGAGACCCGCGCGTGAGCAAGGGAAACTCCCTCTCCGACAGACCCGCGCGCGCGGGTGGTCCCTAAAGCTTTTCTCCCGGTTTCATGGGCCACTAACAGAGTGCCCTGTAGGGGCGCAGGATTTCAGCCAGGGGTCGAGCGCGACTTCCGGAGCGCGACCACCCCTGGTAAAGGCCCGGGACAATCCGGCCCCTAGCCGCGAAGCCATGCGAAGCATGAATCCGGTATCCGGCCCATTAAAATCAGAGACCGGGACCTCGCCTCCTACGAAAAAGATGCCAGCGTCGTCTCCGCAAACACCGGCAAATCCCTCCCT
>JBOHXA010000115.1:0-2048 GCA_050737335.1 Limisphaerales bacterium
GAATAGGGCCCTATGTTGGTGAAATAGCCGCCTCCAAACAGAAGGCCTCCCGCAATCGCAAACGCATCAGGCCCGGCTTTCAACACGGCGCCAGGGGTGCTCGCCCCCATGGGCCACCAATTCGTTCCATCCCATCGCGCCACCTGGTCAATGATTTGGCCACCGGCTTCACTAAAGGCGCCGCCGGCGTAAATGCTCGTGCCGTCACTGAAAAGGCCCAGGACCTCGCCGAAATCATGCGACAGTCCTTTGCTGGTTGTCGCCCCCAGCGAAATCCAATTCGTGCCATTCCAGCCGGCGACTTCGCTGGCGCCCACGCTGCCGGCCTGGCTAAAATTTCCCGCCACATATAAATTGCCGTTTGTGTTACATGCCATCTTATAAACCACCGGGGTGGAGTTGGCGCCGAATCCTTGTATTCCCGTGCCCAGCGCTGACCAGGTGCTGCCGTTCCATACCGCAACGCGGTTTGCGGCCATGCCATTGATATGCGTGAAATAACCGCCCGCGTACAGGTTCGTGCCATCCGTTGCCAGCGCCAGGACCGTGTTGTCCGGCCCCAGGCCAACAGCCGACCAGGTGGATCCGTTCCAAACAGCCAGGTTGGTAATGGCCAAGGTTCCATTGGTAAAAGTGCCGCCCGCGTAAAGATTGCCGTTCAGGCTGCACAGGGCCGAAACCGTTCCTGAAAAGCCGCTCCCAAGCGCCGACCAGGTGTGGCCATCCCATCGAGCCACACCGTTCGCCGCCACTCCGCCGGCCTGTGAGAAATTGCCTCCCGCGTATAGATAGGTTCCATCATATTCCAGCGTTGTAGCCTCGGTGAAAAGGCCTTGGCCGCCCGTGAGGCCGCTGCTCAATGGCTGCCAGGATGTTCCATTCCATTCGGCGATACAATTGGCTGATACGGCGCCGATTGATGTGAATACTCCTGCGGCGTAAAGTTTCCCGCCAGCGATTTTAATCGCCGCGACAAGGCTGTTCGGCGCTCCGCCGGCCAGCGGGTGCCAGCTCGCGCCGTCCCAGCGGGCGATATTGATTGCGCCGCTGTCATCGGCATTGGCGAACAACCCTCCGGCATAAAGATTGGTGCCGTCGTTGGCCAGAGACCAAACGTACGTGTCATTAAAGTAGCCGGCCATGCCGTTATTGAGTTGAAACCAGTTCGTGCCGTCGTAACCGGCGATAAAATTGGCCTGCGTATTGCCCGCCGCCGTCAAAAACCCGCCGATATACACATTCCCACCCAGCACATTTACCGTAAATAATTCGTCGCTGCCTCCGGGGACCCCAAATTGATTGTCCCAATGTTGGTCTCCGGGGAGCGGGTTGCCGAAGGCCTGGATGGCCAGGAAACTGGTAAAAACAATGGAAATCAGGCATCGAACGCCGTTGCCGGCACAGGACGGAGCTTTGACAGGATTCATAATATTGCGTTGCTTTTTACTTCGGGCTGCCTCCAATTTACAAAAAAAACACCCTGGAAGTCAATGTTTTTCCCACTTTCCCATGGCACCGGACTCTCGACTTATCGGGATGACTGTTTCGCGGAATATTCTGACAGCCCCGCTCGCCGTTCAGGGTACCCAACCAGCGAGGCTGCCACCCAAGCCCTGTTCTTTTCAGACCTGCTCAGAGCCCATGAACCTCGTTCTTGTAGCAGCGGATATGAGTCCGCTCTGACTCCTTCGCGGAATAATCCACCGGCTTCGCTCATCGCCCGGCCCACATAACGGTTCATAGTGAGTCCGTCATAAACCATTGGGGCGCCTGTTTAGCGGATGTTACAAATCATTGATAGTGGAAGGCAGCGGCAACGGCTGCTTGAAGAGGGAATGCGATGATGTGCATCTGAATCCAGTCGGCAATCCTCGCGTGTCGTAGCGCCGCCGAATAAACGAGGTTGAGGTGACGGCGCACCAGTTCGGCAAAGGCCGCTTCCGAATTTTGCCGGGCATAGTCCCGCAGCAACTCCATGTCGCTGACATCGCTCATCTGTGGGATTATTGCCGCCGCGACAGAAAATCTAACATCTATTTTTTGAATTT
>JBOHXA010000116.1:0-3925 GCA_050737335.1 Limisphaerales bacterium
ACCGGAGAAAATTGAAAGCCACGTCATAAATGACGACAGCAGAACAACTTTGACCAAGCTAGTCCCACCTCTCAAAAATCTTGAGATGGTGGAGCCGAGGGGAGTCGAACCCCTGACCCCCACAATGCCATTGTGGTGCTCTACCAACTGAGCTACGACCCCAACCGGTCTTGAAGTTTAACGGGCTCGCCCGGTTTGTCAAAGCTTTTGGCGCGCGCCCTCATTTGCTTTTGTCCTACCGCTCTCGTCATTGAAAAATTCTGTGCGGCACCTCGCTACCGGCGCCTCGTGCCCGGATTTCAAGTGGACGGCCATCCCCAAAGCGAATAGTTTGGCACGTGCAAAGGCAGAACTGCAGGTTGCGCATTGCTTTTTTGACGCACGAACCGTTTTTCCCGCCTTCCGGCGGCGGTTCGGCTGAGGCGGTGTATCTGGTTGAGGAACTGGCCAGGCGCGGCCATGACGCGCATATTTTTTGCCCGCAAATCGCCGATGCCGACAAAATAGAAAGACGATTTGGGGTCCACCTGCATTTGTTCAAGAAATGGAAAATGGGACGGTATGCGCGGCTGCGGAATCTGAAATATCTTGCCTACCCATTTTGCCTTGAACGCATGGCGGCGGCGGCCGCGGAGGAAACGCATTTCAACCTGATTCTATCGCAGCACGCCATTTCCGCCGTTGCCGCCGGCAAGCTCAAGGCGAAATTAAAGGTTCCGGTGGTCATGAATTTTCCGGACTTACTGACTGGTTTCATGGAAACCTGGCCGGCCTGGGCCGCCCCGCGCCCGCTCGTTCATGCGTTGGAACGCTACGAAATTTCCCTGCCCGTGCGCTATGGCGTGGACGGTGTCCTGACTGTTTCTGATACTCTGGCCGATTACTTCACCGAACGGGGCTTTCCACCGGAAAGCGTTTGCCCAATCTATTATGGCTACGACGCCGATAGATTTTCCTTTGTTGCCCGGAGCGCCGAAAAAGGCCGTCCGCCAATCATCGTCATGCACGGTTCATTTGACGCGCATCATCTGGGGAAGATCGCATTGGGCGCGATTGGCTTTGTGACAAAGCGAAAGCCCGACGCCATTTTTCGTTTCGTGGGCCGGGAAACGTCCGCGCTTCAGGCGTTTTTGCGCAGGGCAAAAAAGGACATCCCCGGTTTCAAATTCGAGACCACCGGTTTTGTCGCTTACGATGACGTGGCGAAACATCTGGCTAATGCGAACGTGGGCATGGTGCCGTATGAAGAATCAGCCGGCACCCATTGCGCTTTTGTGGCGAAAGTGGTGGAATATGTCGCGAGCGGTTTGCCGTCGGTTTGCACGCCGCTCAAAAGCATCCAGCGCTATTTCCGGAATGAGCCGATGATTCGTTTTTCCGAATTCGACGGCGAGGATTTCGGACGCAAGATTGTCAGTTGGCTGGAGGAATCGCCGTTGGGCTGGCAAATTGAGGCCTGTAATTCCGCCGCGCGCGTGCAGGCCGAACTGGACTGGCAGCCACTCTGCCGCGGCGCCGTCAACTTTATCGAAGAGATTTACGCCCGCAGCTCCAATGAAAAAAACGGCCTGGGAAAAAGTTGCTAAAGATTCCGCCGACCCTGTCCGCGTTCGAAATTATTTAAAATCCGTGGCGACGCCGCGGGAACGATCATGGCTGGACAAATGTTCAACCGATTCCGCCCGCATGCTGGCCGCGGTTTTAAGCGGCTCACAATTTCTTGGCGAAGTCCTTCACTCCAATCCGGATCTTTTGCCGTTGTTGGACTACGAACAACTGCGGTTTTCGCGCCGCATGAACGGCCTGCGGCGCGAAGTCCAAAATGCTCTCAAGCCCCGGCTGGAAGCGCATGATTATGCCGGCGCATTGACCGAACTGCGCCGGTTTAGACAGCGTGAAAACCTGCGCCTGGCCGCTCGCGACCTTGGGCGTTTGAGCGACGTCGTGGAAATTACGCAAGAACTTTCCGACGTGGCCGACGTTTGTCTCGATGCTGTTTTACAGGTCGTCTTCAAACAATTGTCCGAAAAATTCGGCAATCCATTCCATGAGGACGCCCGGGGCCGATGGCAACCGACCCCCTTTTGCATCCTGGGCCTCGGCAAACTTGGAGGGCAGGAACTCAACTACAGTTCAGACGTGGACGTCCTCTATGTTTACGAGGAAGAGGGCGAAGTTTTAAAGGGAACCCGGCGCGCCGGGAAATCGCAGCGGCCGATTCTTTCAAATCATCAGTTTTTTACCAAGGTGGCCGAAGCCTTCACTCGCGAGGTTTCACGTTCCACGCCGGAAGGTTTTTTGTTCCGGGTAGATGCGCGGCTGCGGCCCGAAGGCGAGGCCGGTCCGCTTGCGCGGTCATTGGACAGTCACGAAAACTACTACGCGCAATGGGGCCAAACATGGGAGCGGATGATGTTAATCAAGGCGCGCCCAGTGGCCGGCGACGCGGGCCTGGCCTCGGAATTTCTTGAAATGATCCAGCCGTTTCGTTACCCGCGAGGCATTAGCCCGGACATTTTGCGTGAAATTGCCGCAACGAAGGACAGGATTGAGCGAGAAATTGTCCGGGCCGGCGAATTGGAACGCAACGTCAAACTCGGTCGGGGCGGGATTCGAGAGATTGAGTTCATCGTTCAATCTTTGCAGGTGCTGCATGGAGGAAGCTCGCCGTTTCTGCAAGTCCCGCAAACCCTGCCCTGCCTCAAAAAGCTTGCGCAATACGAATTGCTTTCGCCAGCCGAAGCAAACGAGCTCGATATGGCTTATCGTTTTCTCCGGGACGTCGAGCATCGGCTGCAAATGGAAAACAACCGCCAAACGCATACAATTCCCGACGACCCGCCGTCGCAATTGCGGCTCGGCCGCCTGATGGAATTTAAGTCAGTCTCCCAATTTCAATCCGCGGTCCGCGGGCACACCGCCAATGTTCGACGGATCTACGAATCCCTGTTTAAAAAGGAGCCGCGGGGGAATAAAGCCGTTGCGCTTCCGGAATTTGCGGGAGCCACGGAGAAATGGAAAGCCCTAGCGGCCGGGCGCGCCTTTCGCGAACCGGAGAAAGCCGTTCAATTGTTCAAGGAATTCGCCGAAGGCCCCGATTACCTTCATGTGTCGCCGCGCACGACAGAACTGGCGCGTCAATTGATCCTGAAATTCCTTGCCCTTTGCCCGCAACAATCGCCGAAAGAGGACGTGTCGCCGGTTCTTTCGGACCCGGACCGTGTGCTGGCGCGCCTGGACAGTTTCGTAAGCGCGTATGGCTCGCGCGCGACGCTTTTCGACGTGTGGACGAACAATTTGAAATACTTTGAATTGCTGCTGCTTCTGTTCGATCGTTCGGAGTTTTTGGCGCTTGCGGCGATACGCGCGCCCGACTTGATTGACGGCCTGGTCGCGGGCGGTCACTTGCAACGAAAGAAAACCGCCGCTGAAATTTTCAAGGAATTGCGTTTCGGCCTGCGCGATGCCGACCAATTTGCCTGGCTGCGCCGTTACCACGAAACCGAACTGATGCGCCTGGGACTGCGCGACATTTCCGGACAGGTGGATATTGAACAAACACCCGCTGAACTTTCAGCGCTGGCCGACGCCTGCCTTCAGTACGCCCTCGAAGTCGTGCTAGGCAATCACAAAATCAAATCCCAGCCCATGGCCATCATCGGCCTGGGCAAGCTCGGCGGCGGCGAAATTGCCTACGGCTCGGACCTGGACATCTGCTTTGTCACGCAATCAAAGGAAGAACATCTGCCCTTGCTGCAAAAGCTAGCGGCAGAAGTAATGGATTTGCTTTCGCATCGGACAGAATCGGGAATCGTTTTCCGGACCGACGGCCGGCTGCGTCCGGATGGGGAAAAAGGGTTGCTTGTCCAGTCGCTGGACACTTGCAAAACCTATTATGAGACGCGCGCGCAGCTGTGGGAAATAC
>JBOHXA010000117.1:0-2864 GCA_050737335.1 Limisphaerales bacterium
TTCAAAAGGTTTCAAAAGGTTTCAAATGTGGTGGTTGAAGAGGGAGGAATCCGCGAATTTCGGGAATGGACGCGAATGAAAACGGATTTTAGCCGCAAAGAACACAAAGATAAACGCAAATGCGTGCCGATTTATTGCTACAAACCCGTTTCAGAGTTGGCGGGACACACGGGCGCGCAGAATTTTTGGACAGAATGAAGAGGATTAACAGGATGGGGTCCGCGGCAAGGATGAAGTTTGAGGGGGGGACGGAGTTTAGAGGTTTGCGCGCGGCATCGGCAATCGCCATACTTCGCCAAAATGAAGGACCGTCAGGCCAGCCGGGTTGCGTCGTCCGCCGATTCCAGCGGCATAGTGGGCGCAAATAAGACGGTCGCGGGTTCTCACGTGACTTCGAGATTGGATCGGCTTCCGTGGTCCAAATTTCATACTGTAGTGACGCTTGCGCTGGCCCTGGGCTGGATGCTGGATGCTTTTGAAACCAACATCATCGGCAGCGTCCTGGGCCAGGTCAGCAAACTGTGGCAACTGACTCCCAGCCAAAGCTCGGCGCTCGTCAGCGCCTGGGTGCTGGGAATGTTCGTCGGCGCGATTGTTTTCGGATATTATTCGGACCGGCTGGGGCGAAAAAAATTGTTCATCTTTACGCTGGTCTGGTACGCGGTCTTTAGCGTGATTACGGCATTTTCCTGGAATTATTTCTCCCTGTTGGCGTTCCGGTTCCTGGCAGCCCTCGGAGTTGGCGGTGAATATTCAGCCGTTACGGCGGCCATGGTGGAATTTATTCCCAGCAAACACAGGGGCAAGGCCGCGGCGCTGATCCTGGCGGCTTTCCCCGTGGGCGGGATCATCTCGGCCTTTAGCGCTCGGGAATTTCTCTATTTTTTTTCGCCGGACGTCGGCTGGCGCCTGGGTTTTGGATTGGGCGCGCTCCTGGCGCTGTTTGGGTTGTGGGTGCGGTATGCCATTCCTGAGTCCCCTCGCTGGCTGGCGATGAATGGCAGGGGCGAAGAAGCGGAAAAAATCGTCAGCCGGATCGAAGCGGTTGTCGTTGGCCGACACGGCCCGCCGTTGCCGCCCGTTTCCGGGACCGCTGACGCGGCTCCGCGCAAACAACCTCGCGTGGCGCAACAATTGAAAGAACTTTTTTCCCGGTACCTGGGACGTCTGGTTTTCGTGTGTTCGCTGAATTTTGCGCAGGCATCGGTGGTTTATGGCATTCTGGCGGCGCTGGGGGCGGTCATTTTGCCGGCGGTCAAAATTCCCGCGAAACAAATGCCGATGTTTTATTTCATGGGATCGGTAGGCTCGTTTGCCGGCAGCATTGTGGCGGCGTGCCTTTTGGACAAAATCGGTCGCAAAGTGACGATCCTGGTTGGTTATATCCTGATTACCCTGGCCGTGTTCAATCTCTACTTCGCTTCGACGCCGTCGTCGGTGATGATTGGGTACATCGTCCTGATGTTTGTCCTGATTGGCACATCGAATTCGTCGTATGTTGTCAGCTCTGAAATCATGCCGGTGAATAATCGGGCCACGGCCCTGGGCATCTCCGTGGCCGCTGGAAGGGTCGGCGCTTTCTTTGCGCCGCTGTGGATGGGGGCGGTTTATTCGCGGACCCATCATGCTGGCTGGCCGTTGCTCATTCTCACGGGCATGACACTGCCAGGCCCGATTGCCGCGCTCATCTGGTTTTTCAAGGGGGTCGAGGCCAGGAACCGTCCGCTGGAAGAAGTGAGCGGGGAAAGTAGCGCCGGCTGAGTTCGCCTTATTATCTGAAATCTCTCGGGCCGCGACATGGGAATTGTTGCGAGTTTGCGTGCGTAATAAAACGAAAAAAAAGCACTTTACATGTAACATGGGCTATGTTATGTAATGCGACATGGCACGCGGTGAATCCGGCAGAATCGTTCTTGAAATTGACCCGTCCGAGAAGGACGAGCTTTACGCGGCCCTGAAACGCTCCTCACCTCAACCGACACCAGCTTGCAAGAATGCTTGGATGCAGCGAGCAAACGGTTGACCGGCGACTGAACGGCAATAATATCAGAGGCGGAAAACACGAGGCCCAGACTCGGGTGAAGATCGTTGGGGGGATGCTCGAAGAGTGGGCAATTGAGGCTGGCCTTTACCCATATGATCGCCGCGTCTGGGTAAAAGACCCGGCGTGGGAGAACTCGAAATGGGCGAGCCTTTCGTACCGGGCCGTGGATGAATTCGAATACATTTACATCTTTTGGAAACCCGGCGTCACAAAGTATGATCGCCGTCGGCTGTCGCCACGGGAATGGAAGGAATGGGGTTCGCGGGCCGTTTGGTCGTTTCCGTC
The DNA here is from genome assembly GCA_050737335.1 of Limisphaerales bacterium. GTDB lineage: Bacteria > Verrucomicrobiota > Verrucomicrobiia > Limisphaerales > UBA11358 > UBA11358. The sequence goes on from JBOHXA010000117.1 coordinate 2,330, forward strand.
TGTCCGGACAAACGACGAGCATGATTCAATGTATCCCGTCGAATTGCCCTATCGGGTGATCCGTCTGTTGACTGATCCTGAAGACACCGTCCTTGATCCATTTATTGGCAGCGGCACTACGGCTATAGCGGCAATCCGTGCTGGGAGGAGATACATTGGCATTGACCGCGAGCCAAGGTCTGTTCAAATGGCGAGGGAAAGAATCACTAAAGAACAAAGCCAACGATGCTTTACGATCCTGGAAACCTCACGCAGAACCTCGATCTGTTAGAAAATATTGAAAAAGCGACATTGCGATTTGTCGTCCACGCAATTTCTGAATTCCGGCGGGAGGCCGCGGATATATTCCAAAATGAGAAGGATTACGCCGCGGATATAGGCGAAGACGTAACCCGGGAGGCCCTGGATCGAATCGGCGTGTCAAAAGCAGAGCATCGCTTGTTCGGGAAAATGGATTACAAGCGGGCGCGCTTTCTTTTTCCCCCGGAGTTTGCCATCAAGCAGGCGCTGTTCGTGGATTCAAAGGCTGAAAGAC
>JBOHXA010000118.1:0-3526 GCA_050737335.1 Limisphaerales bacterium
CTTTTTGGCTGCATTCGCTGTTCACTGCATTTGTTTGGCACGGGCAATGACGATTATCCGGTATATCTTTTCGGCGCCGACCAATTTGGGCGCGATGTGTTCTCGCGATTGCTTTATGGTTCTCAAATATCACTTTCCATAGGAATAGTGGGCATTTTGATCTCGTTCAGCCTGGGCCTGTTGATCGGAGGCATTGCGGGATATTTCGCCGGTGGCGTGGACACCCTCCTGATGAGGTTTTGTGAACTCATCATGTCTATTCCCGCGCTCTATTTGATCATCTCGTTGCGCAACACGTTCCCGCCGACCATGAGTTCAACCGAGATTTATGGGATGATCGTGGTCATTCTGAGTGTCATCGGTTGGGCGAGCATGGCGCGCGTGATCCGCGGCATGGCGCTGTCGTTGCGCGAACAACAATTTGTTTTGGCGGCCCGGGGCATCGGCCAATCGCATTTGAAAGTGATTTGCCGGCATATTTTGCCAAACACATTTTCCTACGTCATCGTGGCCGCGACCTTAAGCGTTCCCTATTACATTCTGGGCGAAGTGGTGTTGAGTTTTTTGGGCGTCGGCATCCAGGAACCGCAGGCAAGCTGGGGTCTCATGCTCAACGCCGCCCAGAATACAGAGTATCTGCAACGGTTCCCCTGGATCCTGGCCCCCGGCGCCGCCATCTTTGTGACGGTGCTCGCCTTTAATTTTCTCGGAGACGGTTTGCGAGACGCCGCCGACACGAAACAAAATTAAAAGGGCTTTCAGAATCGCCATTTTTTGCCAACATCTGCTCCGCGCCCCGGCAGGCGTAACTGACGCTTGAAAAAATACTGGCATGTCATCGGCATCGGCATCCAAAACAACCTGACGTATCGCTTCAACTATTTGACGCGGACGCTGTTCAGTTTTATTCCGCTCTTTGCCATGCTCTCGCTCTGGCGGACCGTTTATCACAACAAACCGGCCGGCAGCGCGCTCTCCGGTTTCACGCAATCGGAGATGATTTTTTATTACATCATGGTGGCCGTTGTGGACGTGCTGACCGCGGTCAACGAAGACGACTGGCAAATCGCCGCTGACATTCGCGAAGGCAATATCAGCCAATTTTTGCTCAAGCCCATGGATTATCTGTGGTATCGCCTTTGCCTGTTCCTGTCCGGGCGCGTCGCTTTTACCGCCATGGCCTGCGTTCCTCTGGCGCTCTTCATTCTGTGTTTCCACAAAGACGTCATGCCTCCGCCGAGTTGGCTCGCGTTCGGCGCGTTTCTGGTTTCAATGGTCCTGGCCGCCTTGCTTCAATTTTTTATTTCCTACACCATGGCGATGCTTGCCTTTTGGTTGTTGGAAATTTCAACGCTGATTTTCATTCTCTTTGCGTTCGAATACCTTGCCAGCGGCCATTTGTTCCCAATTTCCATGCTGCCGCACGCCGTTCGGAATGCGCTCCTGTTCACGCCCTTTCCCTATCAACTCTATTTTCCCGTGGCCATTTACATGGGCAAAATTTCGGGAGCCAAACTGGCCACGGGGTTCCTCGCGCAAATTCTGTGGCTGCTGGCCGCCTTTGGCCTGGCTCGATTCGCATGGGCCCGGGGAATAAAAAAATATTCCGCCTTTGGCGGATAACGGCCCGCGTCCGGCGCAATTTTGAAACGCAAAATCCGGGACGGCTTGAGATTGGCCTGAAGACGCGTTACTATGGAGGCTGATCGGAACGGTTTGCGTTCCACAGTCAAAGCAACCAAAAAGGAGAAATTATGAAACGAAAAGCATCAGCCGCCTGGAGCGGCGGATTAAAGGACGGCAAAGGAACCATTTCCACCGACAGCGGCGCGCTCAAAGACGCGCCGTATTCGTTTGCCGCCCGATTTGAAAACGGGGCTGGCACAAACCCGGAGGAACTCGTCGCCGCCGCGCATGCCGGATGTTTTGCAATGGCATTTTCGCTCGAATTGGGAAAAGCCGGCTTGTCGCCCGAACACATCTCGGCCACGGCAACGGTCACGATCGAGAATACGAGCGGCGGCTTTACCGTCACGGAATCGCATTTGGACGTGACGGCGAAAGTGCCCGGGGCGGACCGGGCGAAGGTTGCGGAAATTGCGGGCGTCGCCAAGGCTGGCTGCCCAATTTCGCGGCTGCTCAACGCGAAGGTGACGATGGATTTGAAGTAAGAGCCTGTCTTAAAATTGGGAGAGGCGCTGCGGCGAGGGATTTTGGCTTTGGGCGAGGCGGAACGGGCGGAGAATCCCCGCAGCGGGCTTTGACGCGCGCGACAACGAAGCCCAAAGGCAAAAGACCCGACGCCCGGAGGGTTTTCGGGGCAAAGGCCGGCCGGCAGCGTTGCTCCTCAGTCGAAGACCCACCAGGGGTATTCTCCTTCGTCGCGCCTTGCCACCCGGCCTTCGCCACGAAAACAGCGCCACTCCGAATTTTAAGACAGGCTCTAAGAAAATAGCTACGGCTTTACAAATTCGCCGTGAACCCAGGCGGCGGGCGGAGAGGAAGTTCGGCAATCCAGGCAGGACAGGTAGCCATATTGAGCGCCACAATGGGGACATGTCAATTGGGACTCGAATGGATCAAAGCCTTGTCGGCATTTTCCACAGTGCCAGAAATTGCCCCTGGGCGGGGCCGCGGCGCAGTTGGGGCAAAAGTATCCGTCGCGGCGCGCGGCGTGATTTTGCCGGAGTAATTCCCTGGCCTGAACAAAGCTTTGGAAGCAGTAAAAAAAGTTCAGGCAACAGAGCAGACCCAGCCAAATGGATTTCAGCCAGAGAGCTACCGCCGCCAAGCCGGCCGCCCCCGCAAAGCCAATCACGGTGGCCACCCATAAACTGCGGGCCCGCCCCAACGGGAACCATAAAAGGGCGCGCAGGATCTGGCCGCCGTCCAGGGGATAAACCGGCAACAGATTGAACCCCAGCAGGACTAAATTTATAATCCATACTGTGGCGAGAAAATTGGAGACATTCTCGCCCCAATTCGCCGCGCCGCCGACCCAATAAAGCGCGGTGAAAACAGGGAACAGCACAACGTTGACCAATGGCCCGGCGGCGATCGTCCATAACGTCGCTCCCGGCCGTTGCGGCGGCGAAGCATAGGCGACCCCGCCAAAGGGCCAAAGGACGATTTGATTTGCCTGGCCTCCAACCGATCGGCACGCCAGGGCATGACCGAACTCATGCAGCAGAACGATCAAAAATAATGCCACATACTCCAGCGCGTTCCACGTGATGGAGCTGTAAACTCCCCTTCGAGCCTGGATTTCATACGCAGCCACGAGGAACCAGGACCAATGAAGATAAACATTGATCCCAAAACATTTAAACAGGTGAATGGAATTTCGACCGGTCGGCATGGTTTAGTATTAACATCTTCTCAACAGAGCGGCAAGATTCTAGTAACAGTTTAGCTCGTATTCGTGGGCCTGGCTGCGACGGAACTTTCTCTCAACAGCGAAGCGGGGTGAGTGGTTTGCGATAGAGGGCAGCCTGAGCTTGCGCGGTAGTTTTGGTGAGGAGGTCCA
>JBOHXA010000119.1:0-6796 GCA_050737335.1 Limisphaerales bacterium
GGATAGCGCCGTCGCGGCAATTCAATCCGGGGTGGAAAAAGTTTCGTTTGTGGATGGCCGTGTCGCCCATGCCGTGCTCCTGGAGATCTTCACCGACGCAGGAAACGGAACGGAAATCGTCCTATAGTCTTTGCCATGGACGCGCAAAAAGTTTCTTTGAACGATGAGGCTTACGTTTGCGCGAGCGCGCTCCAACTAAATTCGCCAAGTTGAAATCGCCGCGGGCCAAGAGATTCATGGACTTGGGCCGCCCGGGAATCATTGGAACTCGACCCGTCGTGTCTTTAATGGCATAAAACGCGGATGAATTTGACTAAAGCATGCAACGCAGCCGTGAAGGCCGCGCGCGCCGCCGGGAAGCTCATGCGCGACAATTGGAACCGGCCAAAACGAGTCAAAGAATCCGGCGCTCACGACATCAAGCTGGAGTTGGACGCGCGTTGCCAGAAGACGATCGAATCCATTTTACACCGACGGTTCCCGGAAATTCCATTATTGGGCGAAGAAGGCTGTTCAGGCGACATGAATGCCGAATATCGTTGGGTGGTGGATCCCATTGACGGCACTGTGAACTTTTATTTTGGCATGCCTCACGCGGCGGTATCCGTTGCGCTCCAAAAGAGAAAGTCGGCGAATGAAATATACAGGCGGCCTTCGATTGCATCGCCGTCCGCGTATGAAACTTTAATCGGTGTCATCTATGACCCATTTACAGATGACTTGTGGACGGCCCGAGCGGAGGGAAAAACGAGGCTTAACGGAAGCGCGGTGAGTGTCAGCAAGCGAGCGAACGTCCGCGACGCCGTCATTGCAATGGGGTTTTCAAAGAGCCGGGAAAATCTGGAAAAGAGCCTTCCGCATTTGAACCGGATCGCGCGGCGGGCAATGAAAGTGCGGATCATGGGTTCAGCGGCCCTAGAATTGGCGTACATTGCGTCAGGGCGGCTGGACGCTTATGTCGAGCGGACGATCAATATCTGGGACATCGCCGCTGGCGGCTTAATGGTGGAACGTTCCGGGGGAGAAATGTTCCTGAAAGAACTGCCCGACGGCCGGCTGCGCATGTGCGCGGATAACGGATTGCTGCGAAAGAAGCTGGAAATTGGGGATTTGTTAAAGTAAGGAAGCGGGTTGGACCCGGGCGTCCAACCTATCCGATCTCATATGAGCCCTTTAGAACCTTCTATGAGCTTTTCCAACGCTTTTGCCCGGTGGCTTAACTTGTTCTTAACGTCATCGCCAAGTTCGGCAAAGGTTTTGTCAAAACCATCCGGGACGAACAGAGGATCATACCCGAAACCATTTCTTCCGCGCGGCTCGAAAATTATCCGGCCTTCGCAAACGCCGTCAAATAATTGAGTTTGGATCTCGAACTCATCGGCGTAACAAACAGGCGAAGCGTTTCCAGCCTGCTGTGAGAGGACCGGCGTAAGCGCGATAACGCACCGAAATCGCGCCGTCCGCTTCTCCAGCGGCGCGTCCGCAAGCAACCGGAGAAGCTTTGCGCTATTGTCAGCGTCCGGCGAATTTTCCGTTTGGTCCATCGCGGCGAAGCGCGCTGAAAATACCCCGGGCGCGCCATTGAGCGCATCCACTTCGAGGCCGGAGTCATCGGCCAGGACAAAATCGGGGGCAAACCCGACATTGGGGGCCAGCCATTTCGCCAATTCCGAAGCTTTTTTTATGGCGTTCCCGGAAAACGTATGCGCGTCTTCCATGACTTTCGGCGCATTTGGAAAATCGTTGAGAGCCAGATATTCCAGCCGGGTTCCAAGAATATTCCGAATTTCCAAAATCTTATGGGCGTTGCGAGTGGCAATGAGAACGCGGGTCATATTCAAACTCCAATCAACGCCGCGCCGATGACGCCGGCGGAATCACCGAGTTGATGTTTGACAATGGGTGTTTCGAGCGAATCGCTAAAGACAAGTTTCCCCACCTCGGCCACGCCCCGCGAGTAAAGCGCGTTGAAATTTGAGATGCCTCCGCCAAGAACGACAATGTCCGGGTCCAGCACATCAATGACGTTGGCCAGCGCCCGGCCAAAATTGTGGAAGAAAATGGCCATGAATTGGAGGGCCTTCGGTTCGCCCGCATAAAAATCGCCCGCGATTTGCCGGAATGATTTTTTTGCGCCGAACATTTCCGCGTAACGCGCCCCGGCGCCGCCGCCACTGATGTAGGTCTCCACGCAACCGCGCTGGCCGCAATAACAATGGGGACCGTCCGGGGCGATGCTCGTATGGCCCCATTCGCCCGCAATGGCCTGCCGTCCGACAATGACCTGGCCCTTGTGAACAATGCCTCCGCCGCAACCTGTGCCCATGATGACGCCAAAAACCAGCGGCTGGCCCCGTCCCGCGCCGTGCAGCGCTTCGGCCATGGCGAAACAGTTTGCGTCGTTTTGGATTTCGACGGCGCGTCCCAACAGCAGTTCCAAATCGGTTTTCAACGGCTGCCCGTTCAGGCAAAGCGTATTGGAATTCTTCAACAACCCTGTGCGGGACGAAATGGCACCCGGCGTTCCAATCCCAAACGTGTGCGACGCCGATTGAATCGCCGCGCCCAATTGGCGATAAAGAGCCGCGATCCGATTCAGAATGTGGCGATAGCCCCCTTCCTGTTCCGTATCAATCCGTTGGCGCAACACTTCCCCGCCGGAATCGTCCAGGACAACGCCTTCGATTTTGGTGCCGCCAAGGTCTATGCCAATGCGAAACATCGCGTGTCTTCAGTTATTTCGCCAAAAGGCAATGACTTGCCTCCAAAAGCTGGTTTGCGGTCCGTCAATTTGGATATGCCCTCCGCCCGGAAACTCCCAAAGTTTCTTTGGTCCGTGGTAACCGTCATAGAGGCGCAGGCCAAACTTCTCCGGGACAACCACGTCCCTGCCGTCCACGGTAACGCCCACTTTGCCATGATAACCGCGCAAATATTTTTCGGATGGATATTTGTCCACCAATAACAGGCGCACTGGCAGAAAAGGATAACGATGCTCGCCCACATCTGAGACGCTGGTGAACGGGGAGAGTAACAACAGGCCCGCGATCCGATTTGTAAATGTCGCGGCCAAATAGCAGGCCACGCCCGATCCCAGGGACTCGCCCAGGACATAAACCGGCCGATTGGTTGGAATCATCTGGAACGCATTCGCCGCCGCAGCGAAGATGGTTTTTTGCGTGGGAATGCCTGGGCGGTCTTCGTATCCGGGATATTCCAAAATATAAACATCCATCGCCGAGACCTTTTGGATGTCATCGGCATAACCCGCGCAACCCGTCGCCGTGCTGCGGTTGCCATAGGTAATGAGGATGCTTCCAATGGCCGGATGAGCGGGTGACTGGCGTTCGAATCCGATGGCCTGGCCGACGGAATTGGTCCAGCGTTCCAGATTGACCGACTGCGCGATCCGATCCACCCGGGCCGAACCATAAACACGGGGAGCATATTCGAGCGAACGTTGCTTAATGGCCATGATGATGCAAATGACCAAATAAAAGCCTATGATTAAGGCCAGAAAGAAACGGATGAACCTGAATAATAAGCCGTTTCTTTTCCTGTCTTGCGTCACGCAAGGATGATTTATGAATTTAAGCGGAAAGAAAAATCAAAAATCGCAATGAGAAGCGGCATTAAAGGGTTGATCCCTCAGCCTTTAAGGGCCGATGGGTCAGGGCGCAAATCGAAAATCGGAAATGGCTCAGTACCGATAATGCTCCGCCTTATAAGGTCCCTCAACCGGCACGCCAATGTAATCGGCCTGCTTTTTCGTAAGCGTAGTCAGTTTCACGCCGATTTTTTCGAGGTGCAGGCGCGCGACTTCTTCATCCAATTTCTTGGACAAACGATAGACACCCACTTTGTACGTGTTGCGGTTTTCCCATAAATCCAGTTGGGCCAGGACCTGGTTGGTGAAGGAATTGGACATGACAAAGCTGGGATGGCCTTCGGCGCAGCCCAGGTTCACGAGGCGGCCTTCGGCGAGCAAATAGATGCTGCGGTCGCCGGGCAAATCGTAGCGATCCACCTGCGGCTTGATGTTGACTTTTCTCACGCCTTTGGCGTTATTAAGCTGGTCCACCTGGATTTCATTGTCGAAGTGGCCAATGTTGCAGACGATGGCCTGGTCCTTCATTTTTAAGATGTGGTCCAGTGTGATGACGTCGCAATTGCCGGTAGTCGTCACATAGATATCGGCCTCTCCAAGGGTAGCTTCGAGCGTCGTGACCTTGAATCCCTCCATCGCGGCCTGGAGGGCGTTGATGGGATCAATTTCGGTGACGATGACGCGCGCGCCAAAGCCGCGCAGTGAATGGGCGCAGCCTTTACCGACATCGCCATAACCACAAACGCACGCGGTCTTGCCGGCGATCATTACCCCGAGGGCGCGTTTGAGGCCATCGGCCAGAGATTCGCGGCAGCCATAAAGGTTGTCGAACTTGGATTTTGTGACAGAATCGTTGACGTTGACAGCGGGGACCAGGAGTTTGCCGGATTCAAGCATTTGATAAAGGCGGTGGACCCCGGTTGTGGTTTCTTCCGAAACGCCTTTCCAATCTTTGACGGCGCGGGTGAACCATCCTGGACGCTCCTTCGCGCAACGCTTCAAAAGACGTTTGATGACGGAAACTTCATGGTTGTCACCGGGCGTGTTCACCCAGTCGTCACCTTGCTCCATTTGATGACCCTTATGAAGGAGCAATGTGGCGTCGCCGCCATCGTCCACGACCAACTGCGGTCCCAGGCCGCCAGGATGCGTGAGCATGTCCAGGGTGAATTGCCAGTATTCCTCGAGCGTTTCGCCTTTGAAAGCGAACACGGGCACGCCGCTTTTGGCAATGGCGGCCGCGGCGTGGTCCTGGGTGGAAAAAATATTGCAGCTGGCCCAGCGAACCGAGGCGCCCAGTTCGACGAGCGTCTCGATGAGCACGGCCGTTTCGATCGTCATGTGCAGCGAACCGGAAACCCGGACGCCTTTGAGAGGCTTGCGCCTTCCGAATTTTTCGCGGCAGGCGATGAGACCGGGCATTTCGTGTTCGGCCACTTCGATCTCGCGCCGTCCGGCCTCGGCCAGCGAAATATCTTTGACGTAATAATCGGGTTTACCGTTGCCGTCCGTGTTTAGCAATCCGCGGCGGGGAGGTGAAAGTTTGATCCTGGGCATGGGAGTTTTGATTTTTGAAGTTGAATCTATTTCAAGTTTACGCCGCGCTCATCGCTATTCTTCCTGGAAGCTGAACTCTTGAACCTGGAGCCAGACTCAAATTCAACGCTCTCTTCAATTCTTTGGCTTTGTCCGTTTTCTCCCATGTGATTTCCGGGTCCGTCTTGCCGAAATGGCCGTAATTGGTGGTTTTGGCATAAATCGGGCGAAGCAAATTCAGTTGTTTGATGATGTTGGCCGGCTTGAAACTAAAGACTTCCCGGACCGCCTTTTCGATTTGGGTGTCGGTGATTCCGTCAACCGCCGTGCCGAAGGTGTTGACGCAAACGCTGACGGGTTCCGGACAACCGATCGCGTAGGCGAATTGGATTTCCGCGCTGGTCGCAATGCCGGCGGCGACGATGTTCTTGGCGACATAACGCCCCATATAAGCCGCGCTACGATCCACCTTGGACGGGTCCTTACCGCTGAAGGCGCCGCCGCCGTGGCGACCCATGCCGCCGTAGGTGTCCACGATAATTTTCCGGCCGGTCAGCCCGGTGTCGCCTTGAGGCCCGCCCACGACAAAGCGCCCGGTGGGATTGATCAGATATTTGGTATTTTTGGTGAGCATCTCTTTGGGAAGGGTTTTCCTGATAACCTCCTCGATGCAGTATTCTTTGATCGTTTCGTGCTTTGCGTCATGCGCATGCTGTGTCGAAATCACCACGTTGGTGATTTCCACGGGCTGGTCGTTAGCGTAGCGCACCGAAACCTGCGACTTGGCGTCAGGCCGCAGCCATTTGACTCTGCCGCTCTTGCGGAGTTTGGTGAGGGCCCGTCCCAACAAATGCGCGTACATGATAGGCGCCGGCATGAGTTCGGGCGTTTCATTGCAAGCATAGCCAAACATCAGCCCCTGGTCGCCGGCGCCTTGCTCATTGGTTTCTTTGCCGTCCGCAGGCCGCGCGTCAACACCCTGCTTGATGTCCAGCGTTTGCGACGTGATGGCATTTAGAATAAGCACTTTATCGGCGTGAAACACGTCGTCGTCGTGAACGTAGCCGATGTCCCGTATCGCCTGGCGCGCGATGGCGTTGAAATCCAGTCTGGCTTTGGTGGTGATCTCACCGCCAATGACCACAAGATTTGACTTGGCGTAGGTTTCACAGGCCACGCGGCTGTGTTTGTCCTCCGCCAGACACGCATCCAGCACGTAATCAGAAATGGTATCGCAGACTTTGTCCGGATGGCCCTCACCCACGGACTCCGAAGAGAAAATGAAATTTTTACTCATGAATTTATTAGACGTATTGACGCATCAGGATTTGATGATATATCATTTCGAGCGTGTGTCAAATTATTTTGGCAGAATTTTAACCATGATGAGCAGCCTTGAAAAAGGCAAAACACGTCCAAAGTGTCAGACGGGGCCGCGGCCCGCTTCTCTGCCGCGGCAAAACCTTCTGTCGCAAAAGTCTTCTTGCTGAATCGCCTAACAATTGTTATTATCGCGGTCACCCGTCCTAGTGTAGTGTATCATAATTGACTAGACATATAAGATTTTCCATGCAAAATGGCTGCCGATGCCAAAAATTGCCAGCGCCGTGGTCCTATCCGCGGCCGATCGAAATCAATTGGAGACCTGGGTGC
>JBOHXA010000120.1:0-4001 GCA_050737335.1 Limisphaerales bacterium
GTTGTTGTCCGCTCGTCGCGCCTTTTTCTGTTTGGGTCTGGGTTTCTTCCTGGCAAGTTTCGCGATTTCCAGCGCGCAGACGAATTATTATGCGCCTTACGGAACCGAATACCCGATTATCGGCTCGTTGCCGGGCGATCAGACGTATCCAGACGTGGCTCTCAATAAAAGCGGCGGCTATGTCGTTTGGCAGGACAATATCACCGACCCGGAGGGTCTGGGGATCAGCGCGATGCAATTGGACAAGACCCTGTCCGGATCCGGCGACGTCTTCGCCGTCAACACGCTCTCGACGAATGACCAGCAAAACGCGCATGTCGCTTTGTTGGAAAATGGCGGAGCAGCCTTTGTCTGGCAGGGCGGCCCGGACAACATCCAGCATATCTACGCGCGGTTTTTGAGCGCCAGCAACGTGTGGCTGAGCACGACCAACGTCGCTGTGAGCGCGGACCCTGGGACATCACAGGACAGTCCTGCGATTGCGGCCCTTGCGAATGGCGATGTCGTGGTTGTCTGGGACAGTTTTAATCAAGCGGGTTCCAGCAGCATGGATGATGTCTATGGCCAACTTTTTTCCGCAAACGGAACGCGCATGGGAACAAATTTCCTCATCAATAGCTTCATAGCGTATAATCAGCGCAATCCGGCTGTCGCCGCGCTGACAAACGGCGGATTTGTTGTGGCCTGGGTCTCCGAGCAGGAACGCATTGCTACTGCGACGAATACCGTGACGAATACGGCCGCGCAGATGGTGACGCCAACCGTGGACATTGATGCGCGATTATACGAAATTGCCGGTTCCACGGCAACTCCATCCACGGGCGAAATTCTGGTGAACGAGGATAATAACCCATGCGCGCGGCCCGCCATCGCCGCGGCTTCGGATGGTAGTATTATGGTTACGTGGTGTGCTGACACTTTGAACAACGCAGCCGAGGGTTGGGACATTTTTGCGCGGTCCTTTACAAATTCCGCCGGCGGTTCTGTCATTCCCATCAATTCCTATACTTATGGCGACCAATACAATCCACGAATTAGCGTCAGCGGCGGGGATTATTTGATCGTCTGGACAAGCCTCGGCCAGGACGGCTCGCGCGAGGGTGTTTACGGGCAGTTTGTCCATGAAAACGGCGGGCTTGTCGGAAATGAATTTCGCGTGAACACGGCGACCCTGGGCCAGCAAATGCAGCCGGCGGTGGCCTCGGATGGCGGCGACCAATTCCTCGCGGTTTGGACAAGCTTTACGTTCGGTCCCAATAGCTTCGACTTGTTCGCCCAGCGCTATGAAAATGTCGGGGCGGTGCTGGAACCGATGGCCGCGCCGTTTGTGTGGGCGCCATTTGTGGTGAGCAATGGAGATTACCAGCCTGAATTGGTCGTCACCTGGCCGCCAGTGCAGGGGCTGACGGTGTCGAATTATGAAGTATTTGTCAATGGCGCGTCCACGCCCATGGCCACCGTCACCGGTGATTGCTGGACCATGACCGCGGCGGATGGTTTGACCGCGGCGGACACGAATTCATTTCAGGTGGCCTATAGGACCGAGGCGGGCGATCTGTCCCCATTGTCACCGCCGGCGATTGGCGGGACGTGGCAGGATTGCGATGCCTACGGGATTCCATGCCAGTGGATGGAAGCATACTATGGAAATAACCTTGCTTCATGGCCCTCGACAACGGCCCCGGTGGTTCCCGGCGGGCCGACGTTGATGCAGATTTTCATGTCTGGCGGCAACCCCACCAATTCCGCCACCTGGTTGCGCACGACGCTCACCAGCACGCCCCGGGGCCTGTTCCTGAGCTGGAACACCCAGCCCGGCATGACCTATCAGGTCCAAACGACCACCAATTTCAAGGACTGGAGCAATTACGGCGCGCCGCGGTTTGAGGCGGGCGCCGATGATTCCATTAACGTGGGCAGCGGCGGCGGCGACTATTTTCGCGTTCAGCTTTTGCAGCCATGATTGAAGATATGCGGCGAATTCTCATTACAACTTTATTTGCGACGTTACTGGCTTTGAGCCGGCCCGAGGTTTATGGGTTCGCATTGCTTGGACCTCCGTCAGGCACCGCCGGGCTCCAGTCCAGCGATCCCGACCCGCTGTGGCAAACGCCAACAATCGGCTACGACTTGCCGGGCGACATTGGGACTCCAAAAAACGTTGGCCAGGGGTTTCGGTGGAATACCCCCGTGTTATACTACGGTTTTGCTGACAGCTTTAGCGGTGACGACGGCGGTGGATTTTTCGGGTTGCAGGGAGAGGAGGCCGTGGACAGCGCGTTTGCCATTTTGAACAGAACGTTTACAAACAACGGCGTTGGGTCGCTTGACGGCTATAGCAGTAATCTGGTCGAATTCCCTTTCGATTCCCAATCCATTAATTACACCGCCGAATCCCTCGGATTGACCGATTTGAAATCCGTGGTGTTGTATTTCATGGTGGAGGAACTGGGCCTGGCCCAACCGGTTCGGTACACGTGGACACTGTATGACCGGTACCTGCCGCCGGGCGGAAAGTGTCCACTGGACGAACTCTACATGGTTGTTCAGAGAAACTATTACTACACCCCGACGCCGCTCTTCGAGAACCTGTATTCGCCCTATGTCAACGATACGCTTTATACTTACATCATCGAGGAACTTTGCAGTCCGCCGGCGCCGCCGGACGCCGTAACGGTCCCGGAGGCCGTTGACCCGTTCGCCCAAACCGATACGGCCGTGGCCGGCCAGGGCGATGGGTTGGGAGTCGAAGACCCGACGGCGCCCACTGAGACATGGGCCTCACCGGAAGTAGGTGGCTTTTATAATGGGTTGACTCGTGACGACGTCGGGGGATTGCGCTATCTGATGTCCAGCAACAACGTCGTCTGGGAGGATTCCGCCCCGGGAGGCCAGCTTGAGGCTACCAATTACAGCTTGCAGGGTCTGACGACACTGCCGCTGGGACCGCTTCTTCAATTTGCCCAAACCAATCCGCCCTCCGCCGTGCTCGCGGCGTTTCCAAATCTGAACATAGACAGCGTTTCAAACTATCTCACGCTGGTCACCAACTGGAATGTTGGCTCCTATTTCACGAATTATCCGGGGCAGCCCGCCGGCTCGCTTCCAATCTTTGTTCTTGTCACCAACGGTTACGTTGTGACGTTTCAGACCAATTACGCGTACACGTTTGGCAACATGGTGATTTTTCAATATTCATCGAACACGCCCGCCCTGTTGCAGACGGTGTCGCTGGGGTATCAAACCGGCCAACAATATCCCAGCCCGGCCGTCACCAATATCACCTACCAGAAGATCAGTCTGAATCAGCCGTCCGGCCAATATTACCTGGTCCCAACCAATTCCTGCGGTTTCGACATCGTGGTCACAAACGTCCTGAATCAATTCTACGGAACCTATACCAATGAAACCATTTTCATTGCGACAAATAACGCTACCGGAACCGCAGGGCAAGGATTCGTTGGTTCCGAAAACATCATCGAGAATCTGACCAACAGTCTGCTGGAATACTATCAGTGCAATTTTGAAACGAGCGGCCCGGCCTTTTACCAGGGGATTGGCCGAATTCATTTTGTTCGGATACCGGACAACCAGATTGACCCGACCACTGATCTGCTCATTCAACCCATTACCAACGTTTATACGATGGTTTGGTATAACCCGACGAACAGCCAATACGAACTGCGGAGGTTTCAACGTGTTTTGACGCAACCGGATATTTTAATTGGTGCTGCAAATCTCGCTTCTCCTGGCCCCCCTCCTCCCATTGCCAAAGTTGCCGAAATTGGCGTGGCTGTTGGCGCTCGGAGCTATCCGATTTGGGATGTCAGCACAATTCCTCCAAATCAAGGTGGGCCTGGTACCATCACAGGGCCAGTCTGGATTGACTTGAATGATGTGGGCGACATTTATGGAAATGGCAGCCTGGCCGAAAATCTTTTGGCAACAAACGGGTTTTTGAGCGAGTTGACGCAGGGCGGCCTGCTGGCGTACGGCTCGTT
>JBOHXA010000121.1:0-1819 GCA_050737335.1 Limisphaerales bacterium
TTGATCTCATACGATGACCCGGAAGCTTCCTTGTGGCAACCCTTCGGTTCCCGTCGAATTATCTGCCTCAAGCCGACCGATACCTCGTCCTGGCTCAAGTCCCGCGGTGTTCAATATATCCTGGCCCGGAGCACGGCCTTCGGTGAACGATTCCCGCCTTTTGACGCCTGGAAGAAAAAAATGAATGCCGTGGTCGTCAGGGAAATCCCGTTGGCCATCCGCGCTAGAATAGGGCCGGTCAACTGGTACTTGATCCGGTTGAACTGACCTCGTGAACGCTTCAGCGCAAAGCGTGCTCCGTTCAAACATGCGGCATTCAGTTCCCCCCGGCGGTTTAGGTCGCTTTCGCCACTCTCATTATCCTCGGAGGCCAGGATTCAGGGCCGCTTTGGCTGTAAGGACGGGGGCACTGGCATCCGCGCGAGCCGCCGGCTGCGGATCGGGATTGAGAAGGGAACATTTCTATTCTCTTCCGCCGGTTTGCGGCGGACCCCGCGGTTAATCGCCACACTCAATCCCAACAAGCCCGTAAAGGCGCTCATACCCACCGCCAAAGAACCCCCGAAAAATACAATCACCGACCATATGAATGTGGCAAATAAAAATGCATTGAGCCTTTGTAGCTCGGGGGGGCTGTAACGATAGTTTCGGTACGTTACCCATAGGCCGCTGATGAAGAAACACCCAACCGCAATCACGCCCCAGATGCCAAAGGGCAAAATCACTGACAGCGGGCCATTATGGTAATCGCTGGCAAGCGCCAGTCCCTGCTGGCTCGCGTCGGCCGTGTTTTTTATTGCCGCGCCACTTGCCAATTCAGCGTTAAAATCCTCCGGAGAAAGCGCGTAGCCTTTTCCCAGCCAAAAATGCTTTGGAATCTCCGGCAGCAGCGCCGTCCACATGTCCACCCGCCATTGCCAACTGTCTTCCGCGTCCGCCCGCGCGTCCGCCCTTACATGCACGAGCGACCGCGGCAAAATTGTAAGATCTCGTTGGAAAGTATAGGGCAGGTGCGGAGCCAGCGGAACGATCACAGCCGCCGCGACCAGCGCGAAAATAACGAGGGCCGGAAGCAGGATTGTCCGGTGCAATTTTTCCAGGAAGAACAAAATTAATAGCGTCGCGGTCATCCCGATGACCGAGGACCGAAAACCCCCCAGGAAAATCAAAAGGAATGAAATACAAAAGACCACCGGCCGCCATAGCTTGCCCGACAGGAAAATCCCGCGAAGACCGTACAACGCGGCAAGAACGCTCACCAGGGCCGCGCCGGTTTCGCTGGTGCCCGCCAGGCGGGCCGTGCCCGGATCCAGTCCGGAGCCCAGGCTGCTGTATCCCACGGGGGGAATCAGCCAAAAGAGCGGGTAAAGAAAATGCGGCATAACAGGGAGAAGGTCCTGGATAAAACAGAAGACCCCGCCCGCAAAATAAAGAACGACGTATTTTCGCGCCTTCGCCGCCGGAATTGGAAGCGAACCAATCGCAAAATACCCCAGAATAGCGACAACCAGGAAGACGTATTTCTTTCCCCCATAGACATCCGAGCCAAATGCCCTCAACCCGATCCCGCCCGTGAATTTGGCGGTAATCACGACCACACCGATCAGGATTACCAGCGGCCAGGTAATTTGCGGCACGTGGATAAATCGCTTATGCACCAGGGCGCGCTCGACGATCATTGCAGTCAAGCTCAGAACAATCATCACAAGGAACAGGCTGGGGTCTCCTCTTATAAAAAACAGCATGACCGGCACGTTCCAACTAAAAAGCATCAGCGGGCGATGCCATTTCATAAGGACGGGGATCAACATCACCGCGC
>JBOHXA010000122.1:0-18082 GCA_050737335.1 Limisphaerales bacterium
GGCTTGTATAGATTCTCTCATCGAACGGCGGCGGCGTCAGGCCATTGCCACTTGCACACGCGGCTTGACGCGCAAATTTTCGGCGATGCTTCGCAAAATGGCGCCGAGATTGTGCGCCGTGGGATTGCCGTGGCGCCCGAGCATACGGTGAAGGGATTTTTCGCCCAAGCCGGTTTGCCGCGGCAGTTCTTTGAAACTGATTTCGGCGTTCACCAAGTCGCGAGCATGGACAAGCCGACGGCGGTTTCGCCTTCCAAAAAGCAGTTGACCGCCTCGGCAGAAAGCGCCCGCGCAAATTTCGGTTCGCGTTTTATCCGCGCGATGATGGTTTCACTGTGGGGGTCGTGTCGTAATCATTTTACGGTTTCGTTTGCTTATATCGTTTCCATCGTTCAACCGCCGCCGCGATGTCGGCGTCCTGGCGTCGTTTGCTGCCGCCGCCAGGCAGGATGATAATTGCGCAGCCTTCGCGACCGAAACATTTGGCGCGATTCAAGATGAATTTAACGCGCTGGCGCAAGTCTAAGACAACTTTAAAAAATTGACTGCGAATCCACGCATCTTTTCAATTCCTGATGACAGTCCACAAATTAAGAACTTCAGGCTGCCTGGGCGGGACTTAACCAGCGAGCGCGCAGATTTTGAAAAATTTCCATATAACTATTAAGATCATGAGGCTTAACCAGAAAATCGCGCGCACCCATTTGCCGCGCTTTCTGAATGTCGTCGTCTGCGGACGACGATGATAAAATGATAGCCGGGAGGTGTTTGAATTCCGGTCGTGCAGCGAGCCATCCCAGGACATCAAGGCCGTCCATGATGGGCATCTTCCAATCCAGCAACAGCAGCGCCGGCAAAGGATGAACGGCCCGATTCGCGTAAGGTGGTCGTTCGGCCAGATAATCCACAGCTTCAACGCCGTCGCGAACAATGACGAGCGGATTCGACAGTCCCGCTTTTT
Organism: Limisphaerales bacterium; assembly: GCA_050737335.1. Classification (GTDB taxonomy): domain Bacteria; phylum Verrucomicrobiota; class Verrucomicrobiia; order Limisphaerales; family UBA11358; genus UBA11358. The sequence continues at coordinate 962 of JBOHXA010000122.1, forward strand.
CAAACGCGAGCCGGAGGATCAGCCTGTCCGTTTCCTCATCGTCGGCGGCAAGTATGGGAGACAAGACAACACTCATATTTTGACAACATCCATTTCCATTGGCAAAGCGGCGGATGCGACGGGCAGTTCCACCCAAAAATCACTGCCCTGATCGGAATCGGATTCCACTCCTGCGTTGCCTCCCATACGTTCAACGACTTTGTGAACAATGGCCAGCCCGATGCCCGTGCCTTCATATTGGTCGTTGAGCCGTTGAAACATTTTGAATAATCGCCGGTGCGAATGCCGGGGAATGCCGATGCCATTGTCCCGGATCCATATTCTCGCCATGCCCTCCCTCATCTCCGTTTGCACAATGACCCGCGCCTTGACTCCCGGCGCGACGAATTTAACGGCGTTGCCCAGCAAATTGGAAAAACATTGCGTCAGCATCCCTTCATCGCCGATAACCACCGGCAGCGGTTCCTCCACGCTGATTTCCGCCTTTTCGCCATGTAAATTGGGATATGTCTCAATGAGGCCGCGCAGGAGTGTGGACAAGTCCACAGGCCCAAAGGTCATATCCTGGTGCGCAATTTTGGTGTAACGGAGGGCATCCTGGACTAAATGGTCCAACCGGCCGGCAGCGGCGCGGATACGACGGCCATAATTCTGCGTTTGTTCCGGCGTGATGGGTGCCTCACACATCAATTCCACGAATGCGTTCATGGCCCGCAATGGCGCGCGCATGTCGTGAACCATTGCATAGGAAATGTGCTGTAATTCGTTGACCATTTCCTGGAGCTTGGCTGTGCGCTCCTGGACGAGAGCCTCCAACTGCACCGAGCGGCTCGAAAGCTTTTCGTTGGCGACACGCAATGCTTCTTCGGCGCGCTTGCGTTCGGTGATGTCCATGTTGGTTTTATATATGGCGGCCGGGCTTCCGTTCGGCCAGCGTTCCAGCGTCCATCGGCTGAACACTGTGACGGATTGGCCGTCTTTGCGCGTGTGAATCAATTCGCCTTCCCAACGGTCGTCGCGGCACAGCTCGTCTTCCAGAATTTTATTGTATGGCATGGGAAACTTCGTCTGGAACAGCAAATGCGTCATGCGGCCCGCCGCCTCATTTCGCGTCCAGCCATAAAGTTCCTCCGCGCCGCGATTCCATCCGATAATGCGATCTTCCACGTCGCAAACGATGATGGCGTCGAAAGCCGAATCTATCATGTGAACGAAGCGGGCGTTGGATCGTTCCGCCCGGTGCATCCCCTCGATTGTGCCAATGATGATTGCACACGAGAACAGGAAAGCCGCGAGTTCTTCAGCATCATGGACGTTCCAGATCGTCATCGAATGCACGGGAACCATGAAAAACCAGTCCGCCGCCAGCGCGCTCAAGACGGCTGCCAGCAGGCCCGGGCCGAATCTTCCGAACCACGCCGCCAGCGCTGTTGCCGGGAAGAAAAAAATGAATAAAAAGCCGGTCGGCCCAACCAACGGCGAAATGGTCTCACGGGTGATCCAACTGAGGACAACGCATCCAACAGCCACACTGTAGCGCGCCCACGCCGGGCGTGGCTTAAAGCTCGGATTTCTAGAGAGCATGTTTAAATTCCCTGAGACATTTTATTTGGCGGTTTTACCGCCAAACAAGAATCGCGGATATTGTGCGGTTTGAGAAACACGCTGTCAACCATCGGCATCGCCATAAAAGGCTCTAATTAATGACAAAGCACCTCGACATTAACGATAACGTCAAACGCACTTTCGAGAGTCAAGCGTTCATTTGGAAGCTCAGAGCCATCGGCAGAGCAAGGGGCGTGAGTTCTGCGGTGTCGTCAAAATCGCCGGGTTGATCAACGCATGGTGCGTGGGATATTTAATGCTGCGGCGCTCATGATTCTCTTTGCTTGCGGAAATTCAATATCATGAGTGCAGGCGTGGGCAATGACGTCACCCGGCACCTGAATGCGGGTGCGATTTTGATCAATTTCAGCAGTTGACTTAACACTGTCAGACCCTTTTTTCGTGCTCCCATGTCCGCCGTTCAATCAGATGGAAACGAAAGCGTCATCAAACGCTTTTGTTGCTGATTCCGGCAGTTCCTTTGCTTCAATCAAGCGGGCGACAGTTTTTTTGTAAAAGTTCAGATGGGCTGGCAGCAAAGGTTTGCAATTGGGTATGGTCCCTCCAAATTTCACCACCCGGACAAACTGCCTGAAACAGAAAATGGAGTAAGCATCTGCCGGTAGATACAAGCGATGATTCTCCGAGTCACGCTCCAGCATTTTAGCTTCAAGGTCTAACGCTTTAAGAATGACCCCTGCCGGGAGACTTGTAATCATCCGGGCGAAGAGGTCAAAGACCAGGAGGTGCGTCATAAGGTTTGGTTCATTGATGACAAGCCGTCCCTTTCGAATCAAGTCCCCGGGTAGTGTCCCAATTTGAAATCATTTTCTTTTTAAGAGGCGAATCATAATCATTCATGCCAAAAATATGAAAACAACAAAGAGGCCGCCTTCGGGCGGAGTGAAAGCAATCGGTTCCATGACTATTTTGAATATCCTGTTTTGATGTCTTTGACGATTTGAACCCGCACGGCGGTTATGGCGTCAACGACTGGCGGAATTTCCAAAACAGCAACGAATCGCTCCCCTGTATCATTTTCCCTCGCGGTGGCTCCGACCGCGACTTGAACCCGCGACAGGTAATCCTGCTTATTCTCGACAGCGTTCAACTAATTCCGTCACCGCCCAATGGCTTTTTTCAACGCCAGCGGCCATTGCTGGCGTCATGCGAATTGTGCCATGAGTCTTGAAGACATTGTAGTAGCACAAATTCAATGCGACCGCAGCTTGAAAATTCTCAAGCTTTTTGCTGAACGCGTTGATCAACCGCGTGAGGCGGCGGCAGTGCATCCGCGGAGTATGATTCTGTTTTTCAACGTGAGATGTGCAAATGCGATTTACGTCCGGCATCCCGGAAACAATTTTTTCGATTTTAACCACTTCGCCGGGCTATATCGGGCAGCGGCTGGCGCGGGGGCGCTGCCGAGTGGCGTAACGGAGTGGGTTTTTGAAATCTGGCCATAATCCACTTCCGCGCCACATCCCCTTTCAACTGCGTCACCATGAGCCGCCAAAGAATGGAGCGCCATGTTGCCATATGACAGCAGACCGCGAGAGCCATCTTATTTTCTGCGCTCAGTGCCTAAAGGATGGGGTCCACCTCACATTGTTGAAAACGTCAAAACCCTCTTTCCTCAGAAACCCCCGGCGGGCTGGGGTATCAAAGCGAGCGCCATTCATGGCTGGTGGAAGTTTTTGTCCGTGGTCTTATGCTATTGCCGGCTCTAATGCCAACGGCTCAACGTCACGCTCTATCTGTTTTTGTTTTTCGTAACGCGCCAGGCGCAAATCGTAATCGGCCTGCAAGCCGGTCCACATTTCCGCGCTGGTGCCAAAATACCGTGCCAGTCGCAGGGCAGTGTCCGCCGTGACGCCGCGCTTTTCGAGGACGATTTCATTGATACGGCGCGGCGGCACGTTCAACGCCCGCGCGAGCGCGTTTTGCGACAGGCCGCGCGGCGTCATAAATTCCTCGCGGAGAATTTCCCCCGGATGTATCGGCGGCAGTTTGTTCGTTTTCATAATCGTCAATGGTAATCCACAATTTCCACGTCAAACGCATCTTCGCCCTGCCAGCGGAAGCACACCCGCCACCGGTCATTTACGCGAATACTGTGCCGGCCTTTGCGCTCATCTTTCAAGGCTTCCAAGCGGTTGCCATACGGGACGCGCAAATCATTCAGGCTTCGCGCCTGATTCAACAGCATCAATTTTCGCCGCGCCACGCGCTGAATCTGCGACGGCAACCGCCGCGAAGATTCATCATTGAACAGCTTTTCAGTTTCGTGGCAGGGAAAGCTGCGTATCATCTACGAAAGACCATAACGCTTGGCGTTATAGGTGTCAAGGATGTTTAAGGATGTCCGGGCTTGAAACAGCGGAGAGCGGGGATTTTCTCCACGGCGGCGCGGAGTGTATCGTGGGGCTTCTTCTGGCGGTCAGCACAGCAGCAACCTGCCCAGCATATGGCTATCAGACAAACTATAAGCGGAACGAGAATCCACAACGCGATCATGAAATCAGACGTAAGAATTTCCTTCAAGGATTACTGTTGATCTTCTCAAAAGCCGGCCATAACAAGAACTTTTGGCCGCGCGCGATTGAATAATTCACGAATCTCCTCCACGTCCGGCACGCGGGCGCGACTGAATGCCATCTCCAACTGGTCGTAAGTCAATGTCTCCTGCTGGAGTAAAAATTGAATGTCTTGCAGGTCATCATCATCCGCACGCGCCATTTTGGTCAGGATGAGGTCAATAGTCGCCGGCTGGAAAACCGCCAATTTTCGTAAGCCGATGTCGATTTGTCGGCGGTGGTTGAGCCAGTCCGGCTGCAGGATGACATCGGTTTCGCGAAATAGGTGGGTCAAATACAGACCATCCGGCTCCAATTCAAGGTTGGTGCGCTCAACTGCCTGCCAGAAATCTTGATGCGCATCTGGCGATTGCAACCAGGCCAGCGGCAGAATGCCATCCACGTCTTGAGTGTTGTGGAAATGGCTCGGCGGCTTGGAATATCCTAACGCTAATGCCGAGCGCCCAAAAAGAGTTATCTCAGCCGGCAAGGCAAGATTTTGGTCGAGTGTTCTTAAAATGCGAAGCGGATTGCTCATGCGGCCCGTTCGCGACGCCAAAGCCATTTGATATCCGGGCCGCCTCCAATTGAAGTGACACCGGTTTGACTGATGAAGCGGGACCAGTGTGGCAGAACATCCGGGGGACAAGACCGCCGTCGCGGCAGATGGTGGAACAGGTATGACCACGGCTGCGCTTCCGGTGCGTACCGTGCCGCGATAATGGCTATATGGATCAAAATCGGTTCAACCCTTTCCATCACGGCGAGTCTGGCGAGCCGCCTTGCATCCGTGTGCGTCGAGCTTAATAGTTGCGCGGCAGCGCGTATAAACACTGAATTATAGGGATGCTGGCCCAGGCATAAAGCGACAGCCAGTTCTTCATGGCTTAGGTTCGGATTGTCGGGCGGGAGATCGCCTGAAAAATCGCGCTCATAGTGGCTGGCGCCACGGCGGACGGCGCATTTGAGCAGCCATTCGCCGACGCGATCTTCCGGGCAACCACTCATCTGGCAGACTTTACGCAGCAAAGGCGAAACGTGCGCGGTTTCACCCAACCGTCTCGCCAATGGTGGATTACTTAATTGCTCGGTCGTTTCCACGTTCAAACTATATCACGACGCGGACAGGGTTGGCGATTCTCTTCTTTGATGTTTTACATTAAACCTTTATGAATTTCACGAGCGTTCGATTCCCTTCACCCGCTCCATTATAAATCAAGCACTTTAGTATGCAGGGAAATATCAAATACGAACCTCCCCAAGCCGCTGCCAAAAAACTTCATCCTGTTAATCCTGTCTAAAAAATCCGGGGAGTTTCTGGCAGGATGGAACAGGATAAACTCGTCCGTCCGGTTTGATGAGGGGTCGGAATGTGACGGTCATTGGCTCTGCCTCTCAACCCGTCCATTCCGGCCTACTCGGCTAAGGTTTCAAAAGGTTCCAACTGCCGTTGTTGAACATGCCCCGTGAGTATGAATATATGCTGGTGAAATGATAAAAATGGAAGAGATAGCACCAAACCTATATGAATAATTCCACAAAACCCGGACCCGTATCCAATGTTACCGCCGCCCTTGTCGAGCGCGTCTCCAGGCTCGTCGCCAAAGGCATCCCCATCCGCGTCGCTCTGGAAGGCGAACCCGTTACCCCGGCCGCCTACAAAAAGCAACTCCAGAGACACCCGGAACTCGCCGCCATCCAATCCACCGCCAAAATCAAGTTCCTTGATACAGCAACCGACATGATATTCTCCAGGCCCAATCCACTCGTCCGCTGGCTCCTAGAACGCCGCCATTCTGACATCTTCGGCCCAAACCACAAAGATGACCCCGATTCCGAAGCCGCTTCAGCGCCGAAAACTCAAACCCAAACCATCGCCGGAATCCCGGAATACCTCCTCGAGCAAGCTCGCAAAAATGACGAAAAATTCTAAAGAACCTCCCGATCTGGCGCCCGACGGTTTCGCTGCCGAAACCCCCGGGTGACGAGCTGACGAGCCCCTGGCCAAAAGATCGCCATGAATCAAAGAAACGCGCAAAAACACACCCGTCGTGGCAGCGGACATGAGTCCTCTCAAACTAAATGAACCAAAATGAATAGACCCTCTGCCAGGCAGCAAGTCGAAAGCCCCGCAAGCGCGGCCCATGATAGCCCATCGCAGGCGACTCTGGCAGCGCCGCCCCGGGCAAGGCAAAGCAAAAACAAGCCCATGCCCGCAAAACTGCCCGACTGCGCCCGCCGTATCCTGCGCCGCGTCCGTTTCAACCTTTCGGCCCCTCAATCTCCTTCCAATGCTCATCATCAAAAAATAGAAATTCCCAAAGGGCAGCCGCCTTTTCGAACTGTCCCTTGCATTTTGCGCACATTACGAATGTCAAGATTTGTAATACGTTGCAACCAACTCAAATTCAATGACTTCCTCCCTCCCGCCCTCGTGGCTTTGGCGAAGAAGTGTCCCGAATATTCCCGATTGATGGGGGGACAGATCCACAACGCATTTTCCTTACATACGTCAAACATAAAAACATACAATTGCCGGACCCGGGCGGGGCGGACCTGCTCCTCAGCCAGCCCGCTCGCCGCGCGCGCAATGAGAAATAAAAAAATCCACGAAAACGTCGCCGCGCCTTCCCGGGACGAAGCCACAATGATCCCCAACGGTTTATTAACGGGCTGTTTGGCGGAGGGCCACCCGCAGGCCGTCTGGTTTCGGGGCGTTGGCGAAAGAGAGAATGCCGCCTTCGGCTGTGGCGCCGAGGTACGGATCATTCGTAATGAGCAGGTTCCCGTCCACGTCCAGAAAGTCGGTCAATTCGGCCAGATGAGCCGCCGCGCTGATAAGCACGCTGGTTTCAACCATGCATCCGAGCATGGTTTTCAGGCCGGCTTTTCGCGCAGCCTGCAAGGTATCGCAGGCCATGCTCAGGCCGCCGGTTTTGACGAGCTTCACGTTCACGCCGTGAAAACATTCCGCGCAAAATGGGATATCTTTAATGGAATGGCAGGATTCATCGCCAAATAGCGGCAGCGGCGAACGCTCTTTGAGCCAAACAAAATCCTCGCGGCTTGCGGTGCGCGGCAACGGCTGTTCGACAAATTGGATATTCCCGTCGGCGGCGAGCCATTCAAGCATTTCCATCGCGTGTTCTTTGGTCTTCCAGCCTTCGTTGGCGTCGGCCCGAATGGGTGTCTTTGGCGCGACAGCCCGGACGGCGGCGAGATTCTCGCGGTCCCGGGGGTCCCCGGTCTTGAGTTTGAGGACCGGATAGCGGGCGGCAGCGTGGACTTTTTGGCGAATAACTTCCGGCGTATCAAGGCCGATGGTAAAGGAGGTGACGTGATGGTTTTCGCGAAAGCCCAGATTGTAATAGTCGTAGATGGCTTTGCCGGCGCGTTTGGCGGCGCCGTCCACCAGCGCCGTATTGATGCCACAACGCGCCGCGGAGGGAACCGGCGCAAAGGTTTCCAGCCGCGCCATGCTGCCGGGAATATCGTCAAATGAGAATGGAGTCGCGTCCAGGCGCCGGTAGAACTCGAGGACGGCGGCAGGTGTTTCTTTATAGGTGGCTGCGGGGGCAGCCTCGCCAAGGCCAACGACGCCGTCGCCATCGGTCAATTCGACGACGACGACTTCGTTCATTTTCGATCCCTGGCCTCCGGCAATTTTCCATTTATGGGCCAATTGCAATTGGTATGTGTGTAGTTTGAGTTTCATAAGGTTTCCTGCAAATTTGAACCCATTAAGGGCTGGCCTGGACTGTTTGGATCATGTTCTGGCCAATGGCCCGCTGAAGTTTCGCGCGCGCGGTGTCATAGTCGTGGAGCGCCTGCGCGTTGGTGGCCCGGGACTGAGTGAGCGAAGTCTCGGCGTCGAGCACGTCCAATTGCGTTCCGGTGCCGGCATCAAACCGGGCGCGGGCTTCGCGGAGCGCTTCGTCTGCTTCGGCCAGGACGGTCTTTTGAGAGTCCAAAACCTCCCTGGCTTCGACGAAATCCGAGTAAGCGGTGCGGACCTGAAGTTCGATCTGGCGGATTTCATCGGCAAGGTCGTTCCTGGATTTGTCGTAATCCGCCCGGGCCTGGATAACTTTGCCGCGAGTCAACAAGCCATCGAAGATGTCCCAACTGACCTGGGCGCCGGCATTGTAGCCGTGAAAATCCTGTTGGAGGTTAAGCGGCGGCGTGGCCGGGGGAACGGCGTATTGCGCGTTAAACCAGTTGTACCCCGCGAAGACTTGCAGGGTGGGTTTATACCCTGATCGGGCGTTGACGATATTGAGCTTGCGCAACGCCTCTGCTTTTTGAAGGGAAACGAGTTCAGTGCGGGTTTGGAGCGCCCTCTCGATGGCTGAAGGCAGATCCACTGCGTAAGGCCTGGCATCCAGTTTGTCGCTCAAATCCAGTGGAATGTCTTCCCAGACATTGGTTGGCAGGTTATAGCCCAGAAGATTCGATAAATCGTTTTTGGCGATACGATAGCTGTTACGGGCCTGGATAAGCAGCGGCTGCTCATTGGCCAATTGCACTTCGGCGCGCAGAACGTTAAATTCGGGCACCGTACCGGCTTTGTAACGGCGCCGTTGGTCATTCAGCTCATTTTGGAGGAGCTTCACCGAAGCCTCATGCACGGTGATTTGTTCGCGCGCCAGCAAAGCATCGTAGTAGGCGGTCCGCGTGTTTAAGAGCGTGTCCTGGACGACGGTTTCGTAATTTGCCCTGGCCTGGTCTTTTGTGAGCCGCGCCGCCTTGATCGCCGCCATCAGTTTGCCACCGCCGTAAATGGTTTGAACCAATTGAAAGCCCGCGCTCCAGCTTTGATGCGCCTGTTGGAAGACCTCGGGCGCCGGGAGCGAAATGGGCAGGGTTTCTATGGCTGTCGGCTCGGTATCTTTATACTGGCCGCTGGCGGTTAATTGCGGCAGCGCAACCGCCCGGGTTTGGATGATAAGTCCGCTGGTAGCGGTGAAATCGTTCTGGGCCTTTAAGATAGTGGCATTTTGCTCCAGGGCCACGTTCACGGCGTCCAGCAGCGAGAGCGGCCGCGTCATCCAATCGGGCGAGCTTGTGCTGGTTGTCTGCGAGAAACTCATTCCGTCCAAACCTAAATAAAAAAGCAGCGCGGCTAAAGCGGTCAGCCGGGAAAAACTCTTCATCCATGGATTATGCCAAAAACCGCGTATCGGGCAAATGAATTGGGGCCGGGGACTCGCCACTGCGGCACAGTTCGGACACGGGCCGAAAAAGTTTTCCGTTGTCAGCATGCGGGAACGAGGGGAACGCCCCGGCCGCCGGGCGACTTCCCGAATGGCGCGCGGATTTTCCTTTGATGAATGATTGAATGAGCCGTCATCGGCGGGCCCGAGGCTGGCTTTTGCCGAATTTCAGTCTTTGATCCTTGCATCAAATTTGTTGGAATGGGAGGATGCGCAGTAAGACGAGCCGCCATGACCGTTAGCAAGGCCGTTTTTAGGTTTTTTCGAAAAGAATAGATGGCGGGGATGTCCCGATTATGTATAATTTGGCTGTTGACAAAATGGCGCTAACCGATGATTTTAGCCTAACTGGATAATCAATTCAGCGGGTTTTTATGATTTCAAACGAAAGACCATCACCCTTTGGGGGACGGCGGGCGTATAATAGCCAGCCGAGACCGCAGGTACAGGAAGACACTCTAAAAAGCGACAAGGTTCAGATTGAGCGCAAGACGTTTCTATTCTCGCTCAAGGAGAATCCCCGTGGACGATTCCTGCGCATCACCGAAGACGTCAACGGACGGCGCGACAACATCATTATTCCCGCCACAGGCCTTGATGAGTTCAAGCGGATATTCGACGACATGGTCAAGGCATCCGCTGAAAATCCACCCAAGCCTGAATAGGCTTTTCCATGAACCGCTGGCTCGTGGGGCTGGACCATGAGCGAAGCCGAAGGATTGTTCCGCGAAAGAGTTAGAGCGGATTCACATCCGCTGCTACAGAAACGAGGCTTGTCCCGAATCCCCCTTTTTGGGATACCGCATTGGCGAGAGGGAGCGCTTGCCCATGCGCGCGGCTCTGCTTTCGGCATCACCATCGTTTTGGCCTCCGATTCACCGAAACCCCTGCCCCGGAACCGTGGCAGGAACGGCGCGGCGCGCCATCGTCACCGACTGCGGGGCTTGACTCGTTTTGCATCGCCCCATAGACCCTCGAGATCATAGCGCTCTCTTACATCAGCGCGCATGACATGGACTATCACATCAAAAAAGTCCAGAGCTATCCAGGCGGCCTGTGTCGAGCCGTCGGTCCTGACGGGACGCAGGCCGTATTCATCCCGCAGTTTGCCGGTAATTTCCTCCACGATCGCGCGCAGATGCGGTTCGCTCGTGCCCGAAGCGATGACAAAATAGTCGGTCACAGAGGATAAGTCGCGCACGTCCAGGACGACGACATTTTCCGCCTTCTTATTGTCCGCGAATTCGCGGCAATGGAGAGCCAGCTTTTTTGAATCCATAGTTATCGGGCCAATCTAACGGCGAAAAGCGCAAAAGACACGGATTTTCCCTTTTCACGTGTAAGCGCCGGAGTTGCGGATGGCGTCGGCGACGAATGGCGGGACCAGATGCGAGATCGGGAGTCCCGACTTGACGCGGCGCCTGATTTCCAGAGACGAGATTTCCAGCGGGAACCCTTTAAGCGCGGCGCCCCGAAAAGGTTTTGGAAAGGCGGGCGGAACCTGGCCAGGCCGGGGCACGGCCGCGAAATTGAGCAGAGCCGCCAGTTCATCGGCGTCGCGCCATTCATTCAAGCGAGGCGCGTTGTCGGCGCCAATGAGGTAAAACAGTTGGGCGCCCGGAAATCGCTTTGTATAATGGCGGACGGTATCAATGGTATAAGAAACTCCACCGCGCTCAATTTCCTGTTCGTCAATTTCATACTCAGGCCGGCCCGCCAGCGCAAGCCGAAGCCAGCGCGTTCGAAGCGCGGCCGCCGCGGGTTCATCGCCTTGTTTGAATGGTGAACGGCCCGTTGGAATAAAGACCAGTTTGTGCAGTTGCAGCTCCTCGATTGCAGCCTGCGCGACCAGGAGGTGGCCCAGATGAACGGGATTGAATGCGCCGCCGAATAGTGCGAGACGTTGCACAGGGCAAATGCTAACAAAGGAGAAGGCAAAAAGGAAAAAGGAAAAAGGAAAAGTGGCCGACCCGGAATCGGGATGGCTAAGGGCGAACCATGGCGGACGACCCATCGGGGAAATTGATCATTCCGATTCGGAATCGGGAATCGCCTTCGTCTGCGTCGGCAAACGGTATTTGCGCGCGGGTGGATTTTTCCTCATAATGAGGCCATGGATCATTTGTCGGAATTGGAAAGCCAGAGTGTCTATATATTGAGGGAGGCTTACAATAAATTTCAAAACATGGCCATGCTCTGGAGCATAGGGAAAGATTCGACGGTATTACTTTGGCTGGCGCGCAAGGCGTTTTTTGGGCACGTGCCCTTTCCGCTGGTTCACGTGGACACAACCTACAAAATTCCCACGATGATCCAATATCGGGACCAACTGTGCAAAGAATGGAAGCTGAATTTGATCGTGGGGAAAAACGAAGAAGCACTGGAAAGCGGCGCGACCTGGCCCAATGGCAAGGCCACCCGGGTGGAATGCTGCGGCGTCTTGAAGAAGGACGCCCTGCAACAAGTGCTGCGGGAACATCATTTCACGGGCGTTATTGTGGGTGTCCGCCGCGACGAAGAGCCGACCCGGGCCAAGGAGCGGTATTTCAGTCCGCGCGATAAAAACATGGAATGGAACGTCGAGGACCAGCCCCCCGAACTATGGGACCAATTCAAGACCGATTTCGAGCCTGGCACGCACGTGCGCATCCACCCGTTGCTCCATTGGACGGAGTTGAACGTCTGGGAATACATCGAGCGCGAGAAAATTCCGGTCATCCCGCTGTATTTTGCCAATGAGAAGGGCGAACGGTATCGCAGCCTGGGTTGCGCGCCCTGCACCTTTCCAATTAAGTCCAGCGCGAAAACCGTTCCCGAGATCATCGTCGAATTGCGCGCGACCAAGACGCCCGAGAGATCGGGGCGCGCGCAAGACAAAGAAAGCGAAGACGCATTCGAAAAACTGCGTCGTGACGGATATATGTGATCGATGAGCCGATTTTGAATTATTGGATTGCCTCGAATGAAGTCAGGGGGATGCGTAACCGATTAATCAGGCCAGACACAGTTTGAGGGTGAAATAGCCAGATGAATGTTAACGAACAACTTAAACTTGTGGTGGTTGGCCACGTGGATCATGGGAAATCCACGTTTATCGGGCGCTTGATGCATGACACCGGGTCGCTGCCCGAAGGGCGATTGGAGCAACTGCAACAGGCGGCGTTGCGGCGAGGGGCGCCCTTCGAATGGGCCAATCTCATGGACGCCTTGCAGGCCGAGCGCGACCAGAATGTGACCATTGATACCACGCAAATCTGGTTCAAAACCCGCAAACGGCAGTACGTGATCATTGACGCGCCGGGCCACAAGGAATTTCTTAAGAACATGGTCACGGGAGCGGCGGGCGCGCATGCGGCGTTGCTGCTCATTGACGCCCAGGAAGGCATCCAGGAAAACACCCGCCGTCACGGCTATCTTTTGAGCCTGCTGGGCATCGGCCAGATTGCCATTTTAGTCAATAAAATGGACCTGGCCCATTACAGCCAAATCACGTTCGAGCGGATTGAAACCGAATATCGCCAATGGCTTTCGGATGCCGGGGTGACGCCTAAAATCTTCATTCCTGTGGCGGCCAAAGACGGCGAAAACATTGTTCATCGCAGCGGCAATATGGCGTGGTGGGAAGGCCCAACGGCGGTTGAGGCGCTCGATGAATTTGAAATTCCCAGGCGGCGCGAGGGCGAGCCGTTGCGCTTTCCCATTCAGGACGTCTATCGCTTTGACGAACGCCGCATTCTGGCCGGGCGCGTTGAATCCGGCGCGATCAAGACGGGCGACCGCATCGTTTTTTCGCCATCGAACAAGGTCAGCATTGTTAAAACAATCGAGCGTTGGAACGCTCCTCAAAGCGCCTCGGCTGAAGCGGGCGAATCCATCGGCATCACGCTGACTGAAGCGATTTTTGTGGAGCGCGGGACCATAGCCGCTCCGGAGACGGCGCCGCCCTATGAGTTGACAAAATTCAAGGCGCGCGTTTTCTGGATGGGAAAGCGGCCATTTGTCAAAGATCGAAAATACAAACTGAAGCTGGCCACGCAGGAGGCGGACTGCCAGATAGAGGACATTGAGCGCGTGATTGACGCCTCGACGCTCGCGCCGGTGTCGCGCGCGAGAGAGGGGAATTTTATCGGGCGGTACGAGGTTGGAGAATTGACCCTCCGCACGCGCAAGCCCCTGGCGTTTGACGCGATCACGGAAATAGCGCCGACAGCGCGTTTTGTGATCGTGGACGAGCTGGACGTGTGCGGCGGCGGCGTCATTCTGGATAATAATTATCCGCGGCACACGCACGACGCTCATCGCAAGAGCAGTGACCTTTACTGGAGCCGCGGCAAAGTCACCGCGGCGCAGCGCGAATTGCGCAACGGCCATAGCGGTTGTGTGATTTGGTTTACCGGACTGTCCGGGTCCGGCAAGTCCACCATCGCCGCCGAGTTGGAACGGGAATTGTTTAACCTGGGACGGCACACGTGCATTCTGGACGGCGACAATATCCGCCACGGCCTTTGCTCGGACCTGGGGTTTTCGCCCGCGGAACGCACTGAAAACATCCGCCGGGTTGGAGAAGTTGCGCGGCTGTTTTCGGACTCGGGAATTATCTGCATCACGGCGTTTATTTCGCCCTACCGGGCGGATCGGGACCTGGCGCGGGTCATCGCAACGCCGGGCAAGTTTATTGAAGTTTATCTCGACACGCCGGTGGAGGTTTGCGAACAGCGCGATTCGAAAGGACTTTACGCGCGCGCGCGCGCGGGGGAACTCAAGGACTTTACCGGCATTTCCGCGCCCTATGAAGCGCCCTTCAAACCGGAAATCCAATTGCAAACCAACGCCCTCAACGTCGCCGAATGCGTCGCCATCATTCTCGATCGTTTGAAAAAGCTGCTGCCGTCCAATGCATGAAAATCAGCGGGTTTACCTTTTTGCGCAACGGACAAAGACTCGGTTATCCATTTGTCGCTTCGATCCAATCGATTCTGCCCCTGGTGGACGAATTCATCGTCGCCCTCGGGCCGTGCGACGATGAAACCGAAAAAATGCTTGGAGACATTGGAGACGCGAAAATTCGCATTATTCCCACACGATGGAATGAAAACATCCGCCCCGATTACAGTGTCAAGGGGTTTGTGTATGGGCAGCAAAAGACAATCGCGCTGGCCAACTGCACCGGCGATTGGGCGTTTTACCTGGAGGCAGACGAAGTCGTGCACGAAGATGACCTGCCCAAAATTCGCGATGCCATGGCGCGATATCTCGATAATGAAGCTGTCGAGGCCCTGACGTTTGATTACCTCCATTTCTACGGCAACCAAAACACCATCGTGTGGTCGCCGGGCTGGTACCGGCGCGAAGCGCGGATTATCCGGAATACCATTCCGGCGTGGTCGAGCGAAGCGCTTTACTTTAATGTGGTGGTGAGCCACAAAAAGTCGCGGTATCCGCGCGCGGCGCATAGTGGCGCGACGATATACCATTACGGATGGGTGCGCGATGAGGCGCAAATGAACATGAAATCGGCCGCGGTGCTCAAGTATTGGCGAAACAGACCGTTGAGCGCGGTGGATTACACGAAGATAGACCCGGCGTCATTGAAACCGTTCATCGGAGCGCATCCGAAAGTGGCGCAAGACTGGCTGCCGCGCGCCGAGGGTCTTTTTAAGGCCGACCCCGATCACCGCCTCACCTCCCGGGAAAAAAAACACCGGCTGATGCTGCGGCTCGAGCGATGGTTTGGCGTCGAGTTCAACAAAAAGCATTACCGTCTCGTGCGATGAGGTTTTGCCCGTCGAAGACGGTGACGAGCCTCCGACTAGCAATATTGATCAAGGCCGTGTTCGCAACGGATTTTGCCGGTGGCGATCGTTTCGGCCAGGCGAGCCAGACTGGCGGCGTGATGCCCGCGGGGGAGTTGCGGATGATTTAAATGGAACAGGATGGCCCGGCCATAGACGAACTTGCGCCGCCGGCCCAGATGATAGAGCCGGGTGCCAACGTCGGAATCTTCACCCACGCCCCAGCCGCAATAATCTTCATCAAAGCCATTGACGGCCGCCAAGTCCTCGCGCCAGAAGGCCATATTGCATCCGATAATTCCCCGTTGCCGGGTGTCCCGGCGAATGATGGGAATGGGCCAGCGGATGCCCTTGGCCGCGCCGGTTATTTTTCCAGCCAGCATCCAGCTCCAGGCCGGAACTTTACCCGCGTCGAAGTCGGAAGCAAACTCTTCGCGCACAAAGCATCGCCGCCCCTGCGTCCAAAAGCCCTTTTGCGCCAGGGCAATATGGTCGGCGATGAATTTTGGATGCGGAACGCAATCAGCATCCATAAAAATGAGATAACTTCCGGCGGCGGCGGCGACAGCTTTATTGAGGATGACCGTTTTGCGGAAGCCGTTGTGCTCATGCCAGATGTGTTTTACGGGCGCGGGCGAGGCCGCCGCGAACTGGTTAATCAGCTCGCGCGCGGGGGCGTCCGAACCATCGTCGGAAATGAGAATCTCATCGGGCCGGCGCGTTTGCAATCGCGCGCCCGCGAGGGATTTGGCCAGCGCCGCCGGCTGGTTGAACGCGCTAATCACGAGTGAAACTTTGAACGCGGGAGCGGTCATTCAGATTTTTGGCGTTTCCCGGCAGGCCTCGAGCAGCATGGCGTATTTTGTCAGCGTGGAAAACGCGCTGAATCTGGCGATGTAATAGCCCTGCCAGCCATCCAAAAATCCCAGGCGCAGAATATACGCGCGAAAGAAACGCCAGGGCGGGCGCGCCACAAATTCAAAAAATCCGGACGGTCGGCCGCTCGCCGCTCGCCGCTTCACAAAGTCGGCGTGATACACGGCAATTTTGGAGATGTGGCGCTCGATATTTTCGTTGGTGTAGTGCAACAAGTCCGACCGCAGGCGGCCCACGCGGCCATTGACTTGCAGTTGCTCGTGGATTTGGCCGCCCGCCCAGCGCGCGGAACCGCGCCGCCATAAACGCAGCACGTGGTCCGGGTACCAGTCCCCATGGCGAATCCAGCGGCCGCAATAAAACGCGCACCGGGGAAATTGATAAGCCGCATAGGGCGCGCCGCTGTCCGTCGTCACGGCGGCAATTTCCTTTTGCAACGACGGCGTCACCACCTCGTCCGCGTCCAGGTTCAGCAGCCACGGTTGCGCGCATTTATCGGCGGCGGAATTTTTTTGGGCCACGAACCCTTTCCACGGCTCGCGGAAAACTTTTGCTCCGAACGATTCGGCGATTGTATCAGTCCCGTCGCTCACGGTGTCGTTGAGCACCACAATGATTTCACCGGCCCAGGCGGCGACGCTATCGAGCGAGGCGCGGACGCGACGCGCCTCGCTGGCGCAAATCATGCAAACGGAAACGGGCAAACGCGCTTCGGACATGGATCAAAAAGCGTAAACTGAGCGCGGGATTTCGCAATCAGTTAATGCATCCTTTGATTGTGGAGGGCGCGCGTGTCCTAAATCTCCGTAGCCATGCGGACAAAATTCGCATGGATAAATTGCTCGAACACAAAGCGGCGAAGGCGGCGCGGCTTGCCGCGCGACGGTAACGGGCTGCGGGACGACGGCTCCGACAGCAATTCTGCCAACGCAATGGACAGGGGTAAAAGTCCACCACGGACGCTTCGCGCCCACAGCCCATTGCAACCCGCGCAAAAACTCCCTTTCGGCCAATTGCGCTGATATGATTGGAACGACGCGATTATGGCCGACCTTCAAT
>JBOHXA010000123.1:0-1652 GCA_050737335.1 Limisphaerales bacterium
GAAAAATGAACCGCATCGTTTTGGCGGGTTGGGCCTGGGCCTCGCGATCTCTCAAAAGCTCGTTGAATTTAATTCGGGTAATATTTGTGCGACAAGTGATGGTCGTAATCGCGGTTCGACGTTCGTCATTGAATTGCCGCTGGTGAAACCAGGGTAGTCACTTTCGGAATTGAGCCATATTCACCCGGAGGCGGGAGGTCAGAGACTCGTCTCCTGCGAAGACTGGAAGGCCCTCACTTCACCCTTCCCTCATCGAATGGGAGCGGAGAGGGGATGGCTGGCGGAGGTTGATTCAGGCGGCGGCGGGATGCGGCGGCATTTCATCCGTTCTATTTGAACTGCCTTTACAAAAGCGGCAATTGAATTAGGATTTCGGCCCGGATTCAAACAATCCGTTACCATGGCCATGACTTTTGACATCCGCGCTTTTTACATCTGCATTTTCATTTTTTCATTAGCTGGAACCCCGGTCGCCCGTGCGCGGGAGCAGACCAACGATTTCGACGCCCGCGCGCGGCAGCTTGTTGGCGAAATGACTTTGCAGGAGAAAATCACCGAGTTGCATGGCATTCATGACGCGACGCACCAACGATATGTTCCGCCGATACCGCGATTGGGCATCCCGGGATTTCGCATCGCCAACGGTCCGGCCGGGGTGGGGCCGGGGGATGAACATCATCAATTGCCGGCCACGGCGCTGCCGGCGCCTATTTTGCTGGGTGCCAGTTGGGATACGGGCCTTGCGCGCGAATACGGGAACGTCATCGGTTTGGAGGCAAAGGCGTTGAATGATGATCTGATCGAGGGTCCGGACGTCAATATCGCGCGAGTCCCCCAGAACGGCCGCACGTTTGAAGCCTTTGGCGAAGACCCCTACCTTGTCGGGCAAATGGCCGTCGCCGAAATCCAGGGTATCCAAAGCCAGGACGAGATTGCCAATGTCAAACATTACGATGCGAACAACCAGGAAACCGATCGTTTTTCCATCAATGAAATCATCAGCGAACGGGCGCTGCGGGAAGTTTATCTGCCGGCGTTTGAAGCCGCTGTCAAAGAGGGCCACGTGGCGTCGGTCATGTCGGCGTATCCGAAAGTGAATGGGGAATATTGCTGTCAAAATAAGTTTCTTGAGGAGGAGGTGCTCAAGAAGGAATGGGGATTCCAGGGCTTTATCACTTCAGATTTTGGAGCGGTGCATAGCACGGTCCCATCGGCCCTGGCCGGTCTTGATTTGGAAATGCCCACGGGGAAATATTTTGGAGCCGCGCTGGCGGCGGCCGTGCAGTCGGGAAAGGTGCCGATGTCCGTCATTGACGATAAATTGGTTCGGCGTTTTCGGATGATGATGCACTTTGGATTGTTTGATGAGCCTGGGGCAACCAAGCCGATTCCCGAATACGATGACGGCCAAAAAGCATTGCAGATTGCGGAAGCCGGCATGGTATTGCTCAAGAACGATGGCGGGCTGCTGCCGCTGGATGCCAACAAATTGTACAACATCGCGTTGATTGGACCTTTTGCCACAAAGGCCATGACCGGCGGCGAGGGCAGTTCCCACGTGATTCCGCTCTATACGGTGAGTCCACTGGCTGGCATCGAGGACCGCGCCGGTTCGATGTCCAAGGTCCAGTTTGCCGAGGCCGCCCAGCAGC
>JBOHXA010000124.1:0-1768 GCA_050737335.1 Limisphaerales bacterium
GTTCAGATTTCCGCTCAAAAAAGCGGCGGTGGCGACTTCTATCGCACCCAGCGAACGCGCTCTGGCGAGCGTTTCGCGAAGGCGTTGATCGAAAGCACGCTTGAAGGGCGCACTCCATATCGCGACGCGATGCGTCTGCTGGGGATGACCAAGGTTGAGACGTTCAATCGCTTTGCCAGGGAATTGGAGTTTGTTGTCTAATGGCCTATCTCCTCGATGCCAATACATTGATTCAGGCCAAGAACGAATACTATGGATTCGATCTCTGCCCAGGCTTTTGGGCGTGGCTGGAGCAAGGAAACGCGGCTGGTGAAGTGTTCAGCATTGACCGGATTCAGCAGGAATTAGAAAGAGGCAATGATGAATTGGCGACTTGGGCAACGGCGCACGGACATGGTTTTTTCCTCCCAGTTGACGAGCAAACAAATCAGGCGATGGCGGTGG
The DNA here is from genome assembly GCA_050737335.1 of Limisphaerales bacterium. GTDB lineage: Bacteria > Verrucomicrobiota > Verrucomicrobiia > Limisphaerales > UBA11358 > UBA11358. The sequence goes on from JBOHXA010000124.1 coordinate 445, forward strand.
TGGCAGCTTGGGTGCAAAATGGAAATTTTTCTGACAACGCCAAACGCGAATTTTTTTCAGGCGCTGACCCATTCTTAATTGCGCACGCAATGGCTCATGGGCAAACGGTAGCCACCCATGAAGTTCACAAGGAGGGCGAGCGCAGGAAAGTGAAAATCCCGACCGTTTGTCGCGGCCTGAATGTTCCGTGCGTCAGGGCATTTGAAATGTTGCGCCAAAACAGAGCGGTTTTCGTCCTCGCCCAAAACAACCCGGTCGCATAATCCATTGCATGAGCGTTACCGACACCAGCGAAAAGGGACTCGAAACACTCATTATGCTCCACTCGACGGGCGTGGACGGGCTTACCGCTTCGCCCGACTGGATGGCCGCAGAAACGCCCGATGCACTTGCGGCGGCCAAGGCCGCCAGCAGCGGCTGGATTGCCGGAAATCCGAAAGACTACGACCGCACCAACGCGCTCGACGTGCCGCAGTTGTTCCATTTTCTCCAAACCACACAGCCGGAGGCGTTCAAGAAAATCGGCATGGCCGATTACAAGGACACCAAAGACATCGCGCGACTGAAATTTTTCGCGCGGTTGAGCAGCGAGATTGGCAAGCGCGGGGTGATTGATGTTTTGCGCAAAGGCGTGGATCACGGCGCGCTGCATTTCGATTTATTTTACGGCACGCCATCGCCGGGCAATGCCACGGCGACGGCATTATTTGCCAAAAACCGTTTCAGCCTTTCGCGCCAGTTGCGTTACAGCACGGACGAAACGCGACGGGCGCTGGACTTGTGCCAGTTCATCAATGGCCTGCCCATCGCCACCTTTGAACTGAAAAACAGCCTGACCAAGCAGACCGTCGAAGACGCGGTGGAGCAATACCGGCGCGACCGCGACCCGCGCGAGAAATTATTCGAGTTGGGCCGTTGCGTGGCGCATTTCGCGTTGGACGAGCAGGAAGTGATGTTTTGCACGCACTTGAAAGGCAAGGCGTCATGGTTTCTGCCCTTTAACCGAGGCTGGAACGATGGCGCGGGCAACCCGCCAAACCCGGACGGACTCAAAACGGATTATCTCTGGAAACACATCCTCACACCACAAGGGCTGACGGACATTCTGGAAAATTACGCGCAGGTCGTCGTCACGAAGCACGAAAAAACGGGACGCAAAAAAGCGGTGCAGATTTTCCCGCGCTATCACCAACTCGACCTGACGCGCAAGATATTGGCGCACGTCCTGGCGAGCGGGGCGGGCGGGCGTTATCTAATCCAGCACTCGGCGGGCATCCGCGGAAACATGATGTGTTCGTCCTCGATTTCTTGAACAATTCGGAGA
>JBOHXA010000125.1:0-1562 GCA_050737335.1 Limisphaerales bacterium
GTCTTGCCTTGTTCCTTCGATTCTCGCAACCATCGCTTTATCTGCTTCGTCAAATTTTTTTGAACTATTTTCGGCATACTCGGCGTGCTACGAGACTCTCTCCTCAAAGTTAAGGGGCTGTCACGACCTGCCTAAGTGATTCGGGCGGTCGAAGGCGCGGTCAAAGCTTGGCCAATTCCTCCTTCAATACCGCGGCCAATGGCTGGATGGCGCGGGCGCTGAACTCGAATTGGCACCCGGCGGCGGAGAATAATTCCGGCAGCGGGCGCGAGCCGCCCAGTGCCAGGGATTTTTTGTAATCATTCAGCGCGCGCGCTTTATCCCGTTTTGAATTTGCCCAGACCTGCAAGGCGCCGATTTGAGCGATGCCATATTCAATGTAATAAAACGGATGGAGGAAAATGTGGAGCTGCCGGTGCCATAAATTGGCGCGCGCATTTTCAAAGCCGCTCCAATCCACGTCTCCGCCAAACCGATCCATGAGTCCGAGCCAGGCCTTGCGGCGTTCTTCCCGGGAATGATTGGGATGGGTGTAAATCCAATGTTGAAAGGCGTCCACGGTCGCGATCCAGGGAAAGACGCCCACGACGCCTTCCAGATGCACACGGCGAGCACGCACGGCGTCGTCATTGGAGTAGAATTCCCCGATAAATTCGTTTCCAAGCAATTCCATGCTCATGGATGCGACTTCGCAAAATTCAATGGGCGCACCGCGATAGGCATAGAGGTCTTCATCCCTCGTTGCCAACGCATGGAACGCATGGCCCGCCTCGTGCAAAATGGTTTCCACGTCCCGCTGCAATCCGATGGCGTTCATAAAAATGAACGGCAACCGCGATTCAGACAGGGTGGATTGATACCCGCCCGGGGCTTTGCCCTTGCGATTGTCCAGGTCGAGCAGCTTGAGGTCCTGCATTTTCTGGAAGCCCTCGCCCAATTCCTTGTCCATCCGGTTAAAAATCCTTTGCGTGCGCGAAATCATTTCCTGGGTTTGGGCGAAGGGTTTGAGCGGCGGACGGCTTAACGGGTCCACCGCAAGGTCCCATGGCCTCAGCGAATTCACCCGCAACTGCCGCCGGCGTTGCGCCTGCAACTGACGAGCGATGGGCACGATCTCCTTTTCCACGGCGTCGTGGAAGCGGGCGCAATCCTCGGGCGTATAATCGAAGCGTCCGAGGCGGCGAAAGGCGTAATCGCGATAATTTGCGTAACTGGCGTTCCGGGCGATCTGCCCGCGCAGGGCCAGTTGCTTGTCAAAAAGACCGTCAAAATTGTCCGCTTCCTGCAAACGGCGCCTGGCAACCATTTCCCAGGCTTCCTGCCGCAGCGCCCGGTCGGTCTCCTCAAGGTAACGGCCCATTTGAACGAGCGTTTTTTCTTCGCCGCGAAAATTGACCGTCAGCGAGCCGCTCAACTTTTGATATTGCTGCGACAGCCTGGCGTCCTCGGTTTCCAGTGACACATTTTCCGGGCGGAAAAGTTCGACGTGATTTCTAACGTCGCGGTCAAAAACAGCGAAGCGTTCGGCGGGCAACTGCTTGCGCAACGGATGGGCGGTGTAA
>JBOHXA010000126.1:0-2600 GCA_050737335.1 Limisphaerales bacterium
ACCGACGTGATCGTTGGCTTCCCGGGCGAAACGGACGAGGACTTCGAGCAAACAGTTTCGCTGGCGCGTGAAGTCGAGTTTGACCAGGCCTATATTTTCAAATATTCCCCCCGCCGCGACACTCCGGCGGCGGACATGCCCGGCCAAATACCCCAGGGCGTCCGCGAAGAGCGCAACCAAATCCTCCTGCAAACCATCAACGAGATCGCCGCGCGCAAGTATGAAACTTTTGTCGGACGCCGGATGGAGATTCTGGTGGAAGGTCCCAGCAAAAAAAATCCGGCCCGGATGACCGGGCGCACCCGTTGCAATAAGATTGTGGTCTTCGAGGGCGGCGAACGCCATCGCGGCCAGGTCATGGACGTGCGGATCGCGCGCGCGGGTTTGTTTACCCTTTATGGCGACCCGGCGATTTTGGGAATAAATGAGTAGGCGAAAAAGGGCGGGCCGTTTCCAGCCCGCCCGTGTCCAAAAACGATTGGGTTATTCGGTCTTTTGCGCCTCGTCGGCGGCGTCGAAGGCGTGTTGCAGGGCCACGAGGTCTTCGCCCGGCTTGAGCGCGTCCAGCAGCTTCTGCTCTTCCTTGAGTTGTTCATCGGAGTAATTGGCAGCCTTGATGGACAGCCCAATTCGGCGCTCGCCTTTGTCAATCTTGATGACGCGCGCGGTGACGTCCTGGCCGGCCTTGAGCACGTTTTTGATCTTTTCCACGCGCTCCTCGCTGATCTGCGAGATATGCACCAGACCGTCAATGTCATGCTGCAACCCAATAAACGCGCCGAAGCTGGCCAGTTTGGTGACTTTGCCGGTGACCAAATCGCCCACTTTGTAAAGCGTCTCGATGCTTTCCCAGGGGTCCGTGCCCAATTGTTTCAGGCCCAGCGCAATGCGCTGGTTCGGCCGGTCCACTTCCAAAACCACCGCTTCCAATTCATCGCCCTTTTTCATCACTTCGCTCGGATGATTGATCTTCCGGGTCCATGACATGTCGGAAACGTGGATCATGCCGTCAATGCCTTCTTCCAATTCCACAAACGCGCCGTAGCTGGTCAGATTGCGCACCTTGCCCTTGACGCGGGCGCCGGCCTGATATTTATCGGCGGCGGTGTCCCAGGGATTGGATTCAAGCTGGCGGATGCCCAGCGAGATTTTTTGTTCCTCACGATTGATGCCCAGGACGACCGCCTCGATTTCCTGGTCCTGTTTCAAAACATCGCTCGGTCGGGCCACGCGGCGTGTCCAGGAAAGCTCGGTGACGTGAATGAGACCCTCGACGCCCGGCTCGATCTGCACAAACGCGCCGTAGGGCACCAGGCTGACCACTTTGCCCTTGACCCTGGCGCTGACGGGATATTTCGTCTCGATGTTGTCCCAGGGATTGGACATCTTTTGCTTGAGGCCCAGGCTCACCCGCTCCTTTTCCTTGTTGACGTCCAGGACCACCACGTCAATTTCCTGGCCCACTTTCAGGATTTCGGAGGGATGCCCGATCCGGCCCCAACTCATGTCGGTGATATGGAGCAAGCCGTCAATGCCGTTCAAGTCAATGAACGCCCCGAAATCGGTGATGTTCTTGACCGTGCCTTTGCGAATGTCGCCCGGCGTCATTTCCTCAAGCAAATGCGCGCGTTTCTCGTTGCGCTCCTGCTCAATCAATTCGCGGCGCGATAAAACGATGTTTTGGCGGTCCTGGTTGATCTTGACCACCTTGAATTCGTAGGTGTTGCCGACAAACTGCTGGAGATTCTTCGGAGTCATCACGTCAATTTGCGACGCCGGCAAAAACGCCTCGACGCCCACGTTGACCACCAATCCTCCCTTGACCACGGATTTGACCTTGCCGTTAATACGACCGCCTTCATTGCAGATCGTTAAAATTTTGTCCCAGTTCTTCTTGAATTCCGCCTTTTCATGCGAAAGGACGACGGTCCCTTCCTTGTTTTCGAGTTTCTCGACCAGCACATCAATCTGATCGCCCACTTTGATGGCGTTGGGGTCCTGAAATTCCGAGGCGGGGATAACGCCCTCGCTTTTGTAGCCGATGTCCACCAGGACTTCTTTGGGTCGGACTTCGATAATGGTTCCTTTGACGATTTCGCCCTGCGCGACCAGCGATTTGCCGCTCTGCTTAAGGGCTTCTTCCATGGTAAGCATAATAATTTTTAAACTGCCGGGGAGACTCCGGGTTCCGCGACGCGGAACCGGAAAGCTCCATTGCCTAAACCAGACATCCGTGGCAACGGAGGTTGAAGGTTAGGTTCTTTATTAACTTTTTTTTCTCAGCCTAAATGAACATCCGCACACGCGGCGCTCAGGCGATGTAGAACATAAGGGAAATGGCCCAAAAAGCAAAGGGAATTTTGGTTATGGGAACGGCCCGGACGCGAATATGAGTTTAGCGCGGTTAATGGCAAATGTCATGGAAACAGATTGACAGGAATTCAAAATAGGGAAGAATGGCCAAAATTCGATCATTCCCGCCATGAATGATAAACCGGATGACAAATCCCGGATAAAACGGGCCGGAAGAGGCGCCAGGCCTGAACGCGTTGTCGCGGCGGTGGCATTGTCGCTGGCTGGCCTCGCGTTGGCGTCGGGGC
>JBOHXA010000127.1:0-1576 GCA_050737335.1 Limisphaerales bacterium
GAAGTTTGCTGCCGTTGAGTTTGGTCTTGGGTTGGGGGCCGGGCAACGACAAGTGTCAGGCCAAGGAGTTAATGACCAAGGCGAGTGAAGCGACGTTGCCGGCGACGTTGTATGCGGATGCAGGCTATGACGCGGAATGGGTGCATGACCAGTGTCGGCTGGAGTGGGGCGCCGAAAGCGTGATTAGAGCAAATTAAATAAAACTGTAGCCACAAGAGGCGAACCAATGGATGGCATCCTGAGGGGTGATGCTGCGCAAGGCATTGCCGATGGCCTCCACCAAATCGGCCGGCGTGCGGGCTTGGACGCTGCGCAGGAAGTTTTTGACCTTGCTCCACATTTTTTCGATGGGATTCAAATCCGGTGAATAGGCTGGCAAAAACAGCACTTCCACGCCGGCCGCCGCCAGCCATTGAAGGGTGGTCTGGTTTTTGTGTGGTGAAAGATTGTCCATCACCAGGAGGTCACCCTCTCGCAGCGTGGGAAAGAGCACCTGCCGGACATAGGCGTCGAAGACGTCCGTGTCGGCGGCCCCTTCAATGCTCATGCAGGCGGTGGAACCATCCAGGCGCAAGGCGCCGATCATTGTGGTGGTGTGCCAGTTGCCGCAAGGACAGGCGGCGTGAACGCGCTGGCCTTTGGGAGCGCGTCCGCGCAGACGAGTCAGATTGGTCTTGGCACAGGATTCATCCAGAAAAATCAATCGCGCCGGGTCCCAGCTCGCCTGCCGCCGACGCCAGAGCCGCCGCGAGCGCCGGATGTCTGGACGGTCTTGTTCGCTGGCGCGGAGTGTCTTTTTTTATATGTCAGCCCCATTTTCTTGAGCGCGTAATGAATGGCTGGCAGCGTGCAGTTCAAGCCGCTGGCCTCTCGCAGTTCGGGCAGAGTCAGGTCGGGCTGGCCTTTGAGCAGGCTTTGAAAGTCCCGCCGATGTGAGGCGACGATGAGCGGCTTGCGCCCGGAAAAACGGTGGCGCGGAGCGATGTCGCCAGTGCGCTGGCGCTGTTGCAAAAGCTTCTTGACCATGCCCAGCGAAACGCGGTAACGGCGGGCGACTTGTTCCCGCGTGCCTTCATCCTTATCGTAAGAGGCCACAATCCGCTCCCGCAAATCCAACGATATTGTTCGCATCAACCCATCCTGCCAAAGGCCACAAGAAACGGCTACAGTTTTATTTAATTTGCTCTAAGCCGGCCCAATGACGACACCAACATACTGTCGGACGCGACTTGCAAAATTACCTTTCCAGTTTTGAACAAAAGGCCGCCGCAACCCGGCTTTCAGAAACGAAAACTGTTTTCTTCGCTCTCCGGCACCGCAAAAGATCCGCCATCGGGAACCAAGGAATACGGTCATTTCCGGGAAGGTTTAAACCATTCCCGCCGCGCCAACTTATCGCCTGAACTGCGAACCTTACTTGGCTTTGGCTGCTTTTCTCGCCGCCCAAAGAGCCTTCATTTTGGCCGAAAGTTTGGCTTTGGCCGCCGCGCTCATCTTGGACTTTTTTGTGGGAGCATTGGTTGCGGAAGCAGGCTTTGCGGCTGGTTTTGCCGCCGGCTTGGCCGGGGCTTTTGAC
>JBOHXA010000128.1:0-4054 GCA_050737335.1 Limisphaerales bacterium
CCGCTTCAAGCGCCCAGGCCAGTTTTGGACACCTCAAGGACTTCGCCACCTGCTGGCTTTGGACGAAGCCCGCCGCCATCACCACTGGAACCAACTCTGGAATTAAGAACAATGCGTAAATGCGCCCCCGCTCGAGGGCTATGGCGCCAGTTGAATCTGTACTGGTGATTGAAAATAGTCCGCGGCCTTCATCCTTCCGAGCCGTAAGTTTGCACGGTACACCGTGAATTTCTCGCTACTGCAGCTCGTTATAAAATAGGAGAAGCAGGCAATTGTGACAGCGGCAGCAAGCCATTTTGTTTTCATCTCTAACGCTGGCGTTGTTGCGGAGAGTTTGCAATGGGGTGACCGTGCCCGTCTCCTACGGCAATAAATTATTCGCGATCACGCAGTTGGTTGAAGTCATGTCATTGGTGATGCCACCGGCTTGAAAGGTGTTGCCCACGACGACTGCGTTTTGCACCTGATTGCCCAATTCGAGCCCGGTGCTGCCGGGGAGGAATTGGCATCCGTTGACGGTCGCCGCTGTCGCGTTCGAAATCCAGACCAGAGGATTGTTTGTCCAGCCCGCGCCGTAGGGCGCGGACCGGTAAAAGATGCAGGAATCAATCAACACGTTTTGCGCCTGGTAAACCATCACAGCTTCCTGACTGTTTGCGTGCCATTTGCCGCCCACGATGGATACCCGGGCATTCGCCCCGTTAATCGTAGCGCCCCAAAATTCGCAATCCCAATCGCCGGCGATGATTTTAACCTGATCATTGCCATTGATGCTAATCCCTGTCGTCGAGGCGTCCATGCAGCAATTCACAAAATCGCCGGTAAAGGCGCCGTTCGTGCTTGATGGATCAGTGTAAATCTCGATTCCCGGCGCGCATTGATAGCCCAACAACCCGTTAAAAGTGCCGCCCGCAATGCTTCCAAAATCAAATCCCGGTCCGGTGGAAAATGCATTATCGCACCAAACCTCGATATGGTTCATCTGGACGAAATCGCCGCACTTGCTGATTTGGACGCCGACGTGGACGGGCTGCACAATGAAGATGTCCGATAAGCGCGCGCGGTTTGGCGAGGCGGTGACCGGTGTGGTGATGCCGTCGTAAGGCGTTTGAATGCGAACGCTGCTGAGTGTAATGCCTTCGCCCTGGAGGCTGATGGCTGGAGCATTGGTAGTGGTTGGGTCGCCCTGGTCGTATTGAATCGCCACGCCATGAATGCCTGCGCCATTTTGCAAAATCACGCCCGGCGCGGTCAGTTGGTGAATCAACAATGTCGGCATAGGCATGTTGTCCGCCGGCCAGCCGCCCGCGAACTTTCCCAACATCTCGATATTGCTGAAGGTCAGGCTCGAACTCAGAACGTACCTGCCCATGGGGAGGTAAATGCCGCCGTTGGTTCCCGATTCCGCGGCGGCGATGGCGTTTTCAAAAGCGAGCGTGTCGTCCGTAATGCCATCCGGCACAGCGCCATAGGCCTGGACGTTGAGATCATTCAGGCCGGTTTGCGCCAGCGCGGAGAAAGGAACGAGAGCGAGCAAGAGGATGAGGCAGAAGATGGACGGATGTTGGAGCGCAGGTTTCCAAACCTGCGAGCCGTTGGCTCCCGCGCGACCTGGCGATTTAGAAATCGGCGATACGGCAGGTTTGGAAACCTGCGCCACGGTACGGTTGATATAGGCTTTCATAGACGTGCTGAAAAAAAGTTATGGTCCGGATAGGCGATAAAATTGTTGCGCGTTGGTGATGGGCAGGTTCATATAGAATACGCCATTATTGCTTTCCGGCGCGCGGGTCACAACGTTCCAGGCAATCGGTGGAGTCAAATCGGTGGCCGAATAGAGGTCATATCCGGAAGCCCACGACGGCCATGACAGGATGAATGCGCCCGAGGCGTGAACCAAGTTTAGGGCGGGCGTAATGATGACGGCAATTTGCGCGGAATTCCCGCCCTGGCCAGCGGCATTGACCCCCGAGACGACATAATAATAGGTGACATTATTGGTCACTATCAAATCGCTCCAGGCGGTTGCGGGCGCCTCGGCAATAATCGCATATGGTCCGCCGTCTGATGTTGCGCGCTTAAGATAATAATTCGTGGCGCCGGACACGGCGGCCCACGTCAACTGGATCCGGCCATTGGACGCCATCGCCGACAAGCCCGTGGGAGCGGCCGGCAATGGGACTTGCGGCGTGGCGCTGGCTTCGGTCGAGTTGGCGCTCGCGCCATTTCCGTTGATTGCCGTGACCACAAAGTAATACGTCAGGCCATTGGTCAATCCAGTGTTCGTGCAGGAAACCGCACTGGTAACGCCGATGATGGCGTAAGGACCGCCGCTGTTCAGCGATTGCCCAACATTATAACCCGTCGCCCCCGGTGACGCCGTCCATCTCAAAACGACCTCCTCATTACTGGCCACCGCCGTCAGGTCCGCAGGCGGCGCGGGAGCGGGGAGCGACGGCGTGGCGCTGACCTGGCTGGAATTGGCGCTCTCGTTTCCCGGCCTCATTGCTGAAACGACATAGTAATAGGTCGTCCCATTGGTGACGTTGGAGTCCGTGTAATTTATGACCGCGAGATTGGCGAGAGCCAGGTAAGGTCCCCCATTCACCGTAGCGCGCTTGAGATTGTAACTGACGGCTCCCAGCGGCGCCGTCCAGTTTAAACTCACCTGCCCGTCGGCCGCCGTGGCTTGCAATCCCGAGGGTGGGCTGGCGCTGAAAAGATTTGCCGCGACGACGGCATTCGAGGACATGTAGTTTTGTACGCCTCCGTACTGAAAGCTATTGCCATAGACCATTGCCTGCTGATTTTCACCGTCCAATTCCAGGCCCGTGCCGCCCGGCAGAAATTGACAGTCCTTCACCGTGACCATGGCGCAGTTCTGGAGTTGGACCAATGTATTGGACACCGGTCCGGGGCGGCTGAACATATCCGCATCCAGCGTGACGTTGGCCGCCTGCGCCACCTGGACCGCCTGGTTGCTTGTCACCTGCCACTGACCGCCGACCATCGTGAATTCCGTGTTTGTGCCACTCACAAATACGCCGCAGTTGTTTGCGGTAAAATCGCCGCCGGAGATTTTTATTTTGTGATCGCCCGTTATCCAGACGTCCGTGGCGCAATCCACGGCCGAACAGCCCGCAAAGCTGCCTGTGAAAAATCCGCCATCCCCATTCGTCGCTGTGTCGGTCAAAAATTGATAACCCGTCGCGCAATTGGAAGCCATTAGCCCGAGGTAACCGCCTTCATCCATGCGCCCAAATGAAAATGCCGCGCCGCTGGACATTGCGCCGGGGCAGACGACCTCGATGTCGAGAAACTGCACGAAGTCATCGCATTTGCTGATTTCGATCCCGTTGTGGGCGGGCTGAATAATCAGAATGCGCGAAAAACGCGCGCGGCCAGGTTCGTCACGGCCCGGCGTATTGATTCCATCGTATGCATTCTGGATTCTCAGGTCAGACAGCGTGCTTCCGACACTTTGGACGCTGATGGCGGGCGCGTTTGTGGTCGCAGGCGTTTCCTGGTCATAATCAATCGCCATGCCAAGCAGGCTCGCGCCGTTGGTCAAGGACAAGCCCGGCAGGTTATATTGGCGGATGAGCAGCGTCGGCAGCGGCGCCGCTTCCGACACCCAGCCTCCTGATGGCCGCCCCAGCATTTCCAAAGCGTTCAGTGTGAGCGGAGCGCTGATAACATACCGGCCCATCGGCACATAGACGCCGTCGTTGGTTCCGGCTTTTGCCGCCGCGATGGCTTCTTCGAAGGCCACGGTATCGTCGGTCAGGCCGTCGCCTTTCGCGCCATAAGCCTTCACGCTCGTATAATTTATAGGCGTGGTGACGTTTGTATAAATGACCGTCAGGGCCACCGGAAGACTTGCGGCGCTCACGTCATACGAATTGTTTACCGTGACAGAATAATTGCCGGCATCGCCATAACCCGCCCCGCTAATTCGCAAATTCGGAGTCGTCGCGCCGGTGATAATGGCGCCGGACGGTGAGAACCCATCCATCAATAAAATTCCGTCATCCTGCCATTGATACGTCAACGG
>JBOHXA010000129.1:0-2204 GCA_050737335.1 Limisphaerales bacterium
ATGCTGGCCTGGAAGGGATATACTAACTACGGTTTCGATGCCGATGCGGCGCGCCTGGCTTATCGCTGGCTTTATACCATCGCCAAAAACGCCCACGACTACGACGGCGTCATTCCAGAAAAATATAAAGTCGTGACAGGCTCGCACGAAGTCTTCGTGGAATACGGAAACGTCGGGACCAAATTCGATTACATCACCCAGGAAGGCTTTGGCTGGACGGATGCGTCATTTGTCGTCGGTATGAATTTTTTATCTCCGGCGCAGCGCGCGGACCTGGACCGCCTCAAACCGCCGGATTAAGCTGCGAATCCGGTTATCGGCTATTTTGAGCCCGCCGATCGCCGGCGGCTGATATCTCGAGGCCGGCAGCGGATGGCTCAGGACAGTATTTCAGTATCTTTATGCCAAACGATCCGTTCCTGAGAGGTTCATGCCCAAATAATATTTGAGTCTGATAGTTTCGCCCAATCCATTGCATGAGATCTCCGCCGTATCCGGGCGATCCAAAATACGATGGGTCAACGTATTTTACCCGGCGCTCCATAATCACGATATAGTCCGGTGGCGACTTTTTATACGTCGCGGTCATCCGGGATGCTCCAAAAATGCTCATGTAATTCGGATCCCATGCCACGCACGGCGTTGGATTAATCCGGCGGCATAAAAAGTTGATCTCGGCTCCCTGCGGCAGGGCGGCAAGGGTGGCGTCTTTGGGAACCTTGTTTTCGATCCAGCCAAGCGCGGCGTTAAATTCTTTGGCGTGTTCCAGGCCGGCGGATGCGAGCATCCGGTTGCCGCCGGCGCCTACAGAGATATTCTGCATGGCGTAACCGCTTTGTGACAGGCGGAACAACGATGCGAATCCGATCATTAAAGCGATCCACACCGCGCCTCGGAATAAAGGCCCCGGGACCCGCCATTTTCTTTCAAGCAGCATCGGAAGCAGCCATAAAACGGAATAGATCCCCGTGGCAAAGGCCGGCATGGCCAGCACAAAACCGTAATTCCAAATCCTCGGAAACAACCCCAGCTTGGAGAGCATCATCAGGGCGAAGATGCTCCAAAGACATGGAAAAACAAACTGCTGTTGTGCGGCCAACCTGTGACGGTTCCAATAAATCAGGGCGAAGGAAACCAAGGCAACCAGCGGGAATGAATAGCCGCAATCCACCCAATCGGCGGCATAAGCCGCCATTAAAAGCGGCGTGATGAGCATAAGCACGAGCGCCCATGGGGCGCGATACAGATCAGGAATCCAACGTGACGCAACGATGCTGATAACGAAAATGCCCATGGTTAGCAAAACCCAAAGACACGCCAGCATGGAAACGAACGAAGCGGAAAAAGCTTCTCCGCTGAGTTTCCAATGCCCGGCATAAATCAATATTGCCAGAACAGGCGCGAACATCGGGACCGCTCTCTGCTGAAGGCGCTTCCAATCCAATTTTTGAACTTTTATCAGGCCAAAGGCCGCCGCATAAAAGACCGTGACTGCGGCGACAAGACCGAATTGGAACACAATGTTTCTTAGATGAAAGCATGGCTGATCCAATCCCGTGCACCATTGGTAGATTGGATCTTTAACGACCGCGGCTGTAAACATGGGGACCCAGCCAAAAACAACTGAACGCAGGCTGTCATGCCATCTCTCGACCTGAAGAAAATGGAAAAAGAAAAATAGCGGCGGAGTTATTCCGGCGGCCAGAAATGCCCCGAACGATTTGACGCCAAACCTGGTTTGTCGAAACTGAAAGAGCAACAGGGCCAACGCGGCGATGCCTGTGGTGGCCAACGCCAAAAAAATATCCGGCTTGGTAAGAAATACCAGGCCACTGCAAAAGCCGGCTGCAATCGCCCAATGCATGCGTCGTGTTGAAACCCAATCAGTGAGGAAACCGACGGCAAAAACTGAAATAACGAGCCCATGCACCGCCTCGTTTGAATAGGGAATGACGTAGTTAAATCCTTCGTAAAAATAGTAAGCAAACGCAAAAACGACAATCGTGCCCAAACAAATCGTAACCGCCGTCCACGTGTCCGCCGCCGCGGCAAAACGGCGAAACAGGACCAGAATCATGACTGCTACAGATGTCAGGTTGGATATCGCCAGCGTCAGAAATGAGGCGCCGAAGATTTTGAAAAGCAGAGCGTCGAAATTTTGAGAGAACGGCCCGCCCGCAAAGACGAACATGTCCCGATAAAGG
>JBOHXA010000130.1:0-2461 GCA_050737335.1 Limisphaerales bacterium
GGTTTGCGTCCAGCAACTCGACGTGGCCGTCGCTCATCAAATAATTGAATTTGTTCAAATGAAAATTTGTGTAATAACCAATCAAACTTCTTTGCTGTTCCACGGGCGAAAAAACGACGGCGCTGGATGCTCGGCCCATGATATTGTCCGGCTCGATGTAGTCGGTCAGAAGCAGTGTATGGGCGGGATCGAGCAGCAACGATTGGCTGGTACGGGGAAATAAGTCCGGATTTTTCACGGCGCTTTTCACCAGATCGTCGTCATTCAAAAGGGAAACGCTGCCCTTGCTCCAAATTATGCCCACGCCGGTATTGTCGTCCGGGCCGGGTGGCCAGCCAAAATGCATATTGCGACCGGCCATGGCGTAGCTCCGCGGAGTGGGCCGCTCGATGGGGTCGGAGGGGCAGGCAAAATCTTTCTGGCACGCAGCCAAGAGTTGCTTTTTATCGTAAACGCTTTTAGCGTTTGCCAGGCTCGGAGCCAAATACGGATACAAGTCCATGTCCCACGTGACGAGGTTCGGACCGACGATGATGGCTGCGACCGGGAGACCGTCATTGTGATCTTTGGCGTAGGATTGTACGGCGCCGCCCAGGGCTTTTAGGTTTGAAGCGCATTGGAGAATGCGTCCGCGCTCGCCGGAATGCGCAAAGACAAACCACGCGCCCAGGAAAGCAACGACCAGCAGAATGACAATCAAGTCCCAGATTGACAAGGACCCGCGATCGTGTCGCGGATCGGACGGATGGCGGATGACGAACGGAGAATAGCATCGTTCTTGCGCTTTTCGGCGTTCCCGATCTTCCAAATTCGTTTTCATTGGGGTTGTGGAACTGTGGCATGGGTCATCAGCCAAATGATGTCGTCGTCGTTCAATACGGATCCACCTTGCCAGCGATGTAATTCGGCGTGTCCGTCGGCAAAGGAAAAAGAACTGGCTTTATCGTGATAAATGGCCGGAAGGTCATAGGCGTCGAGCAGGCTCTCATTGATTGTGCCGTCGCTGTTGTAGCCGTCCATGCACATATAGAGCCAGCCGTCGTTGATTGTTTGCCACTGCTCATCCACGCAAACAAATACGTCGGAAGGAGAAATGCCGCGAAAATTCGCATCCCTGGTAAATTTCCGGAACGGCATTGCCCAATAAGCTGAATCGTGTTCGTTGACTTTGCCAGGGTTGATCCAGCTATTCATCGAACAAGAGCGGACGCGCGGGCGATGACTGGCCGGATCCCGGCTAATATCGCCCGGACAGTGATAGACCTCGGGATTTTTGACAAATCCCCCAATAGAACCGAACGCGGCGTATGCCGAACCTGTCAGCAGTGAGGTGTTGGTGTTGTCTGGATCAGCGCTCGTACTCAAAGTTCCCGCCACCCATGAAGGATTGGCACTGTCTTCGCCTACCGTTGGATGATTGTCGCCGGTTGAAGCATTCGGCGGATAACGACCCGCGTTTTCGTCAGCATAGAGGCGCCAGCCAAGCATCAGTTGCCTCATGTTGCTGACGCACTGAATCCCCTGGGCGCGCACCGCCGCCCTGTTTAAAACCGGCAAGATTATTGCAGCCAGAATTGCGATGATTGCGATCACCACCAGCAATTCAACAAGCGAAAAACCCGTGTCTTGTTCCAGTTCGTCGCGCATTGTGAACCATTCCCTTGGCCGGATTTGCCCAGACGAACCCCGCTACCTCTTATCCGTCAATCAGGTCCTCTACAGCTTTTGCCGCAGGCAGACGGCCCACGACCATGACTGCCAATACCGATTTTGGCGCGAAATGCAACTCTAAGACCATCGCCCGTTTGGGTGAGTCGCTTAGAACCGCGGAATTAGGCGCCCTCCTGAATCCCCGCTCCAGAATTATGCGGCAAGTCCCGCGTGAGGGCAAATGCGAATGACAGGCACCAGGCGTTACGGCGTTGGTTCCCGCTTCCGCATCAGCCTCCACTGGCGCAAATCCACAACGCCTTTTTTAAGCGTCCCGACTGAGGATTGCCGGCTCGTTTGCCATTATGAATCCCTTGAAGGAGGTCCTTAAAACCCTTAGCCTGTCGCCCGCGTTTTTTACATAAAATGAAAATAACCGAGATACCCGGCTCCGTTGTCGCGCCAAAAGGTTTTTTGGCCGGCGGCGTGTTTTGTGACATTAAGAAACTTGGCACCGGCAAAGGATCGGACAAGGGCCAAAAGCGCGACCTGGCGCTGATTGTTTCCGAAGCGCCGGCCGTGGCGGCGGGCCTGTTCACGACCAACCAAATCTGCGCCGCGCCGGTCAAAGTATGCCTGGACCACATTCGCAGGAGCGGGGCGCGGGCGATCATTGCCAATTCCGGCAACGCCAATGCCTGCGCCGGCAGGCAGGGACTCAGGGACGCCAAGGCGATGGCCGAAATCACAGCGCGCTCGTTGAACATTGCCGCTGAAAATGTTTTTGTGGCCTCGACCGGCAGAATTGGCC
>JBOHXA010000131.1:0-1491 GCA_050737335.1 Limisphaerales bacterium
TTTGAATTTCGGGAACATTTAACGGCCAGGCTCGGGGTTCGCGCGCCAATCACGCCCGGGATTGTTCCGATTCTGAGCGCTGGACAAATCACAAAATTCACGAACCTTTGCGGCTCAAAAATTCCGCCGTCGCTGCGGAAGAAACTCGATGAACTGGGCGATGACGAGGAAGGCGCGGCCCAATTTGGGGTTGAATACGCAACACGGCAATGCGAGGAATTGCTGCGCGCCGGGGCGCCTGGCCTGCATTTTTACACGCTCAATAAATCCCGTTCGACCCTCCAGGTGCTTAGAAACCTGGGTATTTCCAAGCCGTAGAAATCACGGAACGGACGCCAAGGACGCAAGGGCGCTCGCAAAAAGGGGGTCTTTTAAAGCAGGGTGCTTACCAACGAACCGAGGACCGTCAGGGGTCCCTGGTCTTCCAGACCGTCGGCGGCTTTGTCCAATTTCTGGAGGGAGAGTTGGGCGTTTTTGTAAAAGTCCTGGTTGTTGACAAGCTTGCCAACGGTGCCTTTGCCATTATTGATTTTCAATAAAATCGCGTGCAGGTTGGTCATGGACGCGGCCATCTCGTTATAGACAGTCGCGTCGGTCATGAGTTTGCCGAGGGTGCCCCGCCCGTTGGTGACGTTGTTGAACATCAGTTGCGCGGAGGCCACGGCGGTTTGAAGGTTCGAGACGGTATCCATGGCGGTATTGTAAAACGTCTGGTCGTAAATCAATTTGCCGACGGTCCCCTGTCCGCGGGCAATCTGGCCGGTGATGCTTTCGATGTTGGTCACGGTGGCGCTGAGGTTGCCGCTGTTTTGCTTGATCAAATCGGTCAACGGCCCCAGCAGGTTGTTGATGGTATCGCCGGTGAAACCTTTCATGGCATTTTGGATGCCGTTGGCGGCATCGTTGAGTTTGGCCATGATGGCATTGAGGTCGGGCTGTTCCACGGTGGCCAAAACGCTTCCATCAATGATGTGCGGGGCCGACTGACTGCCGAAATCAATGCTCACGAAATTTTGGCCCAGCAACCCGGTAAACTTGATGGCGGCCGTGCTGTCGGTTTTGACCGGCGCGGTCGAGTAAACGACCATCGTGACCCGGACTTTGCTGTCTTCAATGGCAATTTTGTTCACGCTCCCGATCTTGACGCCGGCCATCTTCACGGGGTCGCCTTCCTTCAAGTCCTGCACGGTTTCGAAGAGGGCGCTGACGGTGTAGCCATGATGGCTGAAATGCCAGCCGCTGAGGGTTTCGACGATGACAATGGCGGCCAGAACGACCAGAACCACAAATATACCGAGGCGAGTTTCAAGCGAGTTTTTCATAATTATTTCGTTGGGGATTCATGTTTAAAGTCGGCGCGTAAAAACTTTTGAATGGCGGGGTCCCGGGACCGTTTCATTTCGTCGGGCGTCCCGGTGGCGATAATGCGCCCTTCGCTGATATAGGCCATCCGATCCGCGATGCCGAAGGCCAGGTCCCGGTCATGCGAGG
>JBOHXA010000132.1:0-1923 GCA_050737335.1 Limisphaerales bacterium
GGCTGGAACACTGACCGTCAGTAAAAAACTGCCGGCACCTTGCTTTTCCCAGCGCGTCGTGATAAGTCCCTTTACCGTGGGCACGGCGCCTTCGGCAAACTTCAGACCGCTGATTTCCGGCCGGACGTCAAACGTGGCAAAACCGCCGCTGGTGGGCTGGATGCCAAGAATGTATTTCAGGAAAATATAAGCCGGATAGGAAGTCCAGGCGTGGTTCGGTTGATAACCCCGGACAAGCCGGAACCCTTCCCAACAGGCTTTGTCTGAGTCCAGCATCGGACGATAGCGGGCCAGGTCCTTCACGGCAAATGCCCCGCCGCCGGCATTGAACAATCCGCTATAAAACGCATTTCCGCCGTACCCGCCGATGTCCGGCTTCCCTGCCCTTTCAATGGCATGCAGGATTTCGGATTTGTCGGCGTCTGGCTCGATGTTGAACCGCAACGCCCATGCCGAGGCGAGCGGAAACATTTCTTTCCGGTCAGTTCGCGCCAGGTAGAATTGGCCGTTGAACAGATGGGCATTGATGCCTGCCTTGACTGCATTTGCCTGCCGCAAATAATCGTCGCTTTGTTGTGTCTGACCTAAAATGGAAAACATGCGGGAAGCAATTTGCAAATTGTCATAATACTGGCACGCGGTGGCGATGTTGTAGCCGCCACTGGGCGTATTGCCACCGGCCCAGTCTGTAATCCGCCAACCGGGAGGATCGAGCAATTTGGTCGCAGGATCCTGGAAAGGCTTAAGCCAATCCAACAATCGTGTCAGGCGCGGCGCCATTTCATACAGGAGAGTTTCGTCGCCCGAAAATAGATATTGCTGCCACAGCAACATCGGCCAATACATCGCCCATTCAGGAATCCGGCGGGATTTCTGAACGGAACCCGGGTGTTCCAAGCGTCGGGTTCCCGGACTGCAGGCGGAAAAATATCCGTCGGGGAATTGCTCCCCCGCATAATCCCGCACAACCTTGTCAATCATCGTCGTGTCACGGTCGTTGTAAAGAAGAACATTGCCAATGAGGTAACTGTCAGCCAGCCACGACGCCTGTTCGCGATTGGCATCCACGCTGATAATGCCCTGTTGAATGTTCTGCCGCGCCGAACGCTCGCACATCTTGTAAATGGCATTGAGCAATGGCTTGGAACATTGAAAGCGGCCTTCAACGTCCGCATCGCAGTAAGCCCATATCCCACGCACGTCAGACGGTTTCAATTGGCCGGCGTAGCCCGTAATCTTGAGCACCTGAAACGACGCGTGCCGCCCGAAATCCGCGTCCCACGTCTCTTTGCCGCCGTGGCAGATATATTCATCCCAGCCGGCGAAGTCGCGTCCACCCGTCATTTGATAGTATGAGATGCGAATTTTATCTCCAGAGTGGTTCTCATGCATGGTGATTTTGGGCCAGCCGTCAATGCAGCGCCCGAAATTCACCAGCCACGCACCGTTGGTTTGGGTAATGCTGACCGGCTTGAGTTCAGCCTGCTCCCGTTCCATGGGCGCCATTTGCGCGAATAAATGGTAATCCGACCGGTCCACCACCGTGGCGGAGGCCCATTGAGAATCGTCGAAATCAACTTTCTTCCAGCCGACCGGCTCCCGACGCGAATCAAATTGGATTGTCCGATCCCATGGGTTGCCGATGGGGAAGTTGGGCGGCCTGGTTTCGATAAAGGCGGTGCGAGCCAGAACCTTCCAGGATTGATCGGTTCCAATCGTCGAAGATGAACCGTCGGGATAATCAAAACGTGCCTCCAGCATAAAGGCCGGCTGGGCATCCACGCCCGCGTTATTCCAATCATTCCGCCAATGTCCCATGGCGGCAAATGCGTTTGTGCCGGTTTTCACCAGTTGGGTAATGTCATACGCATTATATTGGCCGTAATGATAAGGATCACACCGCGCCGGTCCACGGCCCAGAAG
>JBOHXA010000133.1:0-10334 GCA_050737335.1 Limisphaerales bacterium
CCGCCAGGCGTCGCCCAGCATCAACAACTGTTGAAACATCTTTTCGGGTATCATCCCGGGCATTTCATCCAATTCTTCGCTTGCAATCAATCTTTTTACCAATTACAAACGTCGAAGAAGCAGAAAAGATCAATATCATTAGTCAGTTGGTCTATTCGCTGTTCCGTAGCAAGCGTGTGCAGATGGCTGGAGTACTGCAGGAACCGATAGACGTATGTCTCGTAATTTCTGAACCTGTCCCAAGATGCGCCGAGAATAAAAGACAGTATGCATAGGATCATGACGCCAATTGTCAAACCGTAGATTTTTAGCGCTCGTGGCATCGCCGCTCCTTAGTTTATTCAGTACGCGGGGCCAGGATCAAATGGACGAAACACACCGCTTCCTCATGGTCGCGGCTCTGTTCGATTTGGCTTGCGCAGCCCATAGCGTCTTTCCTACGCCGATTTCCGGCGAAGGTCAAATTTAAATTCGCCAAAGAAAAAACGTCGCTCAAAGGCGCGCGACAGAGCCGGACGGAAAATGAACCGGACAAAATTTTCCTGTTGACCGCCGCCTTAATGGGTGAGCGATGCATGAGTTCGGGTGTGTCAGTTTTTACTTTCGGTTTTGGCTTGCGCTTTAACCAGTTTTTCGTTGCTCTCTTTTTGCTGGTATTCGTCGGGTGTCAGTTGAACTGGGCTTCCCCGCACCTGAAAACCCATGTTATCTTTACATGCCTGTTGTCGCCGAGATTCAATGCGACAAACCAGCTCGCGGCGGCGACGCCGCGTCGTCACCGGACACTACTTCATTTCTCGGACCTTTTGCAGAAAAGCATTCACCTCTTGATCACGGTTCGTATCTCCGGTTTGGATTGGGTATTTTGCACAGTAATTTGCGGCCATTCTTAGATCCCGCAGTTGGTTTGTTGTAATTGAGCTTAAATCCTCAACCTCCGCAAGTCCAAAGAGGGTGTCACTTAAGTCATTTTCTTCATTGTGCGTGAAATCTGGAATTGACTTGTTTTTCAACATTGCTAATGTTGTAACATCATCCACGACCTTGTAATATGAATAACCAATGATTTGGCGGCCAAAAAGCCTGGCAAAGTGAACCCACATACCTCCTGCCCCAACGATGATTCCAATGATCAACGCCAAAAAAACGTAGAAACTAATTTTCATTTATTTCCTGCCAGCCGGAAGTTCCGGTGTTCCATGAATAATCGCGCTCGATCCTGCGCCGCATTTTGCCGTCACAGGCGAAATACACCGCTTCCTCACGGTCGCGGCTCTGTTCGATTTGGCTGGCGCAGTCCATTACGCCTTTCCTACGCCGATTTCCGGCGAAGGTCAACCCAAAATCCGGCGTTTTTGTTCAGCTTCACCGCAGCGAATGCAGAGAAGGACGCGAAAGGACGCAAAGAATAAGAAACGCAAAGGAATCAAAAGGCGTTGGCGGTTCAACGAGGGCGCGGATTGTTGACTCGAATCAAGGCATTAAAAGCCGCCGCTCAAAATGCGCCCGAGCGGCCCCCAAAAACCGGGGCCGGACAACGTTTTTCTGTTGAACCGTCGCCTTATGGGTGACCTCACCCCTTTATGCGCCTGACCACCCCAAGTTATCTTTAGCCTTAACGGGTAAAGCGTCATCCTGTGGGTGAATATTTTTTGGAAAATGGTTGATCATCAGACAGCAGGCATGCACCTCGAAACCGGTCTTCTGGCAGGCCTCGACCAGCGTCTTGAGGAAATCGTGGGTTGGCCCATGCTGTGCCCAACGCACTCACTTTTGATTCACAAATTCCTCTTTAAATGGGGAAATAAAGAACAAGCATAAAATCACCCCGTTCAGAATTTCACTAACTCCGTCCCAAAACGCCATGCCTTCGGGCTCAATGGCGGGCCCGAACAGCAGCGAGGAAAGGAGACTGGTCGCAATAAAAAGAATGAAAATAATTCGCGCAGGAGACCACAGAAGATACAAGCCTATTACGGACACGGTGAAAAACGAGATTTGCGCTATCGCGACGCTTAAGAACAACACGCGCTGATGCGCCAGAACTTGAGCGCTATGTAAGATGATGAACTTCTTCAGTTCGGCGGGAAGATTGTCTCTTTGCAAAAAGTAGAAACCGAATTCCAATAGAGAAGACAAAACCGTAGCTATCAAAACGCCACGAAATATTTTTTTCGCCGGAATTTCCATCATTTTTATTGCCTGGGGCGGTTCCGGTTATGGGGCGGAAGAAGAATATGGAGGTCCAAGGCCGCTTCCGACGCTGTTGCCGCTCGGGCACTTTTGGCATACGCCCACAGTAGCCGCAGGCGTCGTACCTCCTGGAAAAAACGAACCTTCCCCGCCAACTACAAGGCACTTATACTTGCATACTTTAGCGGAGGGGCCCTGGCCTCCGGGCGATGGAGCACTTATCGTGGATGATGTTAGGGTGCACCACCACGCCGGATGCGCCCCAAGGCTTGGTGGAAAAAGTGTATCCACAATCGTTCCCCACTCCAGCAGACCGAGCATATCGGTATAATTTTCGGGGTCGTTTCTCACAAATCGATATAAATTTAGTCCTGCGGTCCGTCCCAACGGATCACGATTTGGCCAGTTGCCCCGACCCGATGCGGTTTTGTAAGCGCAAGCCATCGAACCGGGCGTGAACATTGAGCCAAAACGCCCTCGCCGTGAAAGGCGACCCGATGCGTGACGGCGAAAACCCCTGACGCGAGTTTTTGGGGACGAGGGCTGACGTGCGGCGGAGACAAAGCGTTCCCCGGCCGCTTTTAGCGGCTCGGCGGCTAAAGCAGGCAGCGCCTGCGGGCCAATAAAGCCGTTCTGACAGCTTGGAGCCACACCCAAAGATTACACTTTTTGCGACGGCGGTGGAAGCGATTTTTACAGGCGTTCGCGCCAGTAACCCGGTTTCCGTTTGGCGTGCATCACGGCCACGATCCACACGCGGTCCGGCTCGTCCAGATAAACGACCGAGTAAGGGAACTTGCGGGCCAGCGCGCGGCGGGCGGACTGAACCGGGAGAAGCGGTCGGGCTGGCCGCACACGGCGGCAATCACCCGTTCGATTTCGTCGTAAAACCGCCCGCCCAGTTGCGGATCAATGTCCGCGTAATAACGGACGGCTTGGGCGAACTCGGCGTCCGCTTCGGGATGGATGGCGTGTCTCACCGTCCGGCGATTTTGCGGATGCGGGCCAGCGATTCTTCCAGGGGGATGCCTTGCACCTTGCCCGATTGGATTTCCTCCACGCGGCGGGCGATTTCGGTCTGCCAGGCGGCCTCGATTTCCGGGTCGCTGGTGTGCAGGTCTTCGGAGAGCCGCTCCACCAGTTCGCCGACTTTCTCCGGCGGCCAATGGCGGGTTTCCTCAACGATTTGGTCCAGTGTCATCGGCACAGTGCTTATCATACGCGATTTTGGGTTGGGATTCAACGGGCAAACGGGCGGAGGGATGGCAGCGGGCGTGAACCTCCTGAAGCTGCTTTATGCTGACCTCGGTGTAAATGGCCGTGGTGTCGAGCTTCTCGTGGCCGAGCAACTGCTGGATGAACCGGATGTCGGGCCCGTTTTCGAGCATGTGCGTGGCGCAGGTGTGCCGCAGGACGTGGCAGCAGCCCTTGCGTTTTAAGCCGGCCTTCGTCAGCCAGGCCGACACGATGCGCGAGAGCACGTCGGGATTGAAGGGCCCGTCGTAGGCGAAATACACCGCTTCCTCACGGTCGCGGCTCTGTTTAATGCGGCTTGCGCGGCCCATAGCGTCTTTCCTACGCCGATTTTACGGGGACGTCAAATTTAAATTCGCCAAAGAAAAAACGTCGCTCAAAGGCGCGCGACAGAGCCGGACGATGGGACTGGCTTTCGGTTTTGGCGGCTTCCCGGGGATGTACTCGAAATCCTGTTGTACAGTACAACTTTCAACACCATAAGGGCTACATGAGCACGCACACTCACGGGGTTGACGTTGCCATCGGTGAGCGCGAGCAAATCTCCGGCGCCCGTTGGCACGAGGCAATGCGAGGACAGGATGAACAGGATGGACAGGATGAATTCAGAATTGTTCGTGTGACTCTTCCCTTCCCTACATGCTTCCAATCATTTCAACATAGGCTCTCTGAATCCGCTTCGTCATTCCCGCTCGCTTCACCCGCTTGCCATCAAGCAAAGTCACTTCCACAATTCCCCATGAGGTTAATGAAAGAAAAATTCCATCCGTCCGGCGCAAAGCTTCAAGCCGAGCATTCTTTTGATGGATGGGAATATCGAGGTCCGCCGCGATTTCAAAAACGAGTTCGCGCGTGACGCCTGGCAGGACGCCAGCGGTGAAAGGCGGAGTATATAGTTCTCCACCGTTCACCCAAAACACGTTGCTGCCCGCGGCTTCGGCTATAAAGCCCTTTGTATTCAAAAGCAACGCTTCGTCCGCTCCGGCCCGGGCCGCTTCAGTCCGCGCCAAAACCTGAAGCAGCTTGTTCGATGTCTTGAAATGAGCCAGCGGGTCATTCGCCGCCGCCCGGTATGAAGCCGTGAACAATTTCCATTGTGGCATGTGTTTGGGGTCGAGCTTTGGCGCGGGACGCTGCGACATCACAAGGGTTGGGTTGCCGCCATTTTTTGGCAAGTAACCCGGCGCGCCGATTCCGCGCGAAAGCGCAATACGCAATAGCGAATTGGGCCTCTTATTTCGCGCAATGAGTTTGTCCGCGATGGCCTCAAGCTGATTGGATGAATAGGGGAGCTTAATTCTTAGAAAGCGCGCCCCGGCGCCGAGCCGCGCCATATGCCGCCGCCAGCGAAACGGTCTGCCGTTGAAAACACGAATGGTTTCAAACAATCCGTCGCCGTAGAGAAAGCCGCGATCAAAGATGGAAATGACCGCTCTTTCTTCCGGCACAAATCCGCCGTTTAAGAAGGCAAGCACGGTTCTTTTTAATGAAAATCGGACAAAACTCGTAGAAAAAAGTGAAACCGATTTTGGGCGCGCCTGGAGAAGTCCCTTGCTCGGGGATGGCGCTGAGCGCGATTTACATTGTGGAAGCGGCGGCCAAACACATGGAGCGGCGCCCGCCTCTCGTCCAGAGGGCCAGGCCCAACTCATGCCAATCATTCGCTAATGGGCGCGTGGAGAAAATGGAGTGACCTTCACAGCCGCTTTAAGCCGGATATCATCTGACGCCGCGCCGATCAGCAATTCGTACGTGCCCGGGTCCACGACGTACCGCTTTGTTGTCGTGTCCCAGTAACGGAACCGCCGCGCCGGTATATCGAGCCTGACGGTTGCTTTATCACCCCGCGCGATGTGAACGCGCTCGAAGCCGCACAAGGCCAGTCTCGCCTGCGGAACGGATGAACGAGGGTGTTGGAAATAAACCTGCGCGACTTCATCGCCATCGCGGCGGCCTGTGTTTTTTATTTCAAAAGAAAGATGAATCACGTCATCCGCGGAAAGCATCGCGCCGGCCAGCCTCGCATGAGAATATTTGAACTTCGTATAGCTCAACCCGTGCCCAAAGGCAAATAACGGTTTGCCGCTGAAATACCGGTAGGTCCGGTTGCTCATTGAGTAATTTTGAAAGTCAGGCAAATCCGCCGTGGACGCATAAAACGTCAACGGCAATCGGGCCGCTGGATTCACATCGCCAAACAAGACCTCGGCCACAGCCTTTCCCCCTTCCTCACCCGGATACCAGGCCTGCACAATCGCCGGAAGGCGCGCCGCCTCCCAGCGCATGGCAATGGCGCTGCCGCTGCATTCGACAAATATCACCGGCTTGCCGGTCGCAAAGAGCGCTTTCAACAGATTTTCCTGCACCGGCGGAAGTTCAATGCGGGTCCGGTCGCCGCCCAGGAAACCCTGGTAATCCACCCGGTGTTCCTCGCCTTCGAGCGCCACGCCTTGCTCCTGACCCGATCCGGTCCTGCCTTCCTGCGAAGCTTTTCGGCCTGCACCGGCATTCTTCCGGCGTCCCCTCCGGGCCGCGCGCCGGGCCGCCGGCCGATTCGGCCCCGCGTTAGAATCGAGGCCGCCTACATAAATCACCAAATCCGCCGCCTTCGCCGCCGCCACCGCCGCCGCCGTCATATCCGGTGTCGGCCGGTTGGAATTATCGTTTTTCAATGCCAGGGGACATCCGCGAACATAAGTCACCTCAATATCGGGACCTGCCACGGCTTTAATTCCGTCTAAAATCGTCACTGGATGCGAGGATATGCCATTGTAATTGCCATAGAGCATGTCCGCCAGGTCGGCATCCGGGCCAATCACGGCGATGCGCTTAACGTCGGCCCGGCGAATTGGCAAAACACCATTGTTTTTCAACAGCACGATGGATTCTTCAGCCACCTTGAGCGCCAATGCCCGATGCTCCGGCGTGTCATTTTGATCAATGCCAACATTCGACCACGGGACATCCCGCGGCGGGTCAAACAATCCCAGTTTGAAGCGAGCGGCCAGCGTCCAGGCCAGCGCGCCGTCAATCTGTTCTTCCGTCAGGAGACCTTCCTTGAGCATTATCCCGAGCGCCTCGAAATCCCGTTGCGGATAGGCGCCGTCCACGATGCTGCCGGAAAATAAATCGCATCCGGCCTTTACGGCTGCCGCTGCCGCTTCCTCGGGCGTGGCCACGTAATGATGAAATCGCCAGATGTTTTCAATCGCCCCGCCATCGGACACCACAAAACCTCCGAAGCCCCATCTATCCCGCAAAATATCTGTAAGCAGGAATGGATTGGCGCAATTGGGCGTGCCCCAGGTCGCGTTATAAGACCCCATGATCGAGCCTACATGCCCCTCCTGGACCGCGGCTTGAAACGCGACAAGATACGTTTCATACAAGTCGCGCTCCGGTGGTCTGGCGTTGAAACTTCTGCGCAAGGGTTCGGGTCCGCTATGAACCGCATAATGCTTGGCGCACGCCACCGTCTTCATGTATTTGGGATTGTTCCCTTGCATTCCACGGATGTACGCCACCGCCATTTGCGATGTTAAAAAGGGGTCTTCGCCAAACGTTTCCTGGCCCCGACCCCAGCGCGGGTCACGGACAATATTGATGTTAGGGGCGTAAAAACTAAGCCCATGGTGTATGATGCTGTTGCCCTGATGGTGGCTGGCGTAGTCATCAAATTTGGCGCGCGCCTCGGTGGCGGCCACGTCCCCTTCTTTTTGCATCAACGCCGGGTTCCAGGTTGCCGCCATACCGATAACCTGCGGGAAAACCGTGGCAACGCCCGCGCCCGCCACGCCATGGGCGCATTCATTCCGATAACTGTAAGCCGGAATGCCCAAGCGCGGCAGCGCAGGGGCGTCCGCCATTAATTGTGACGCCTTTTCGGCCAGCGACATTCGGCTGATCAAATCCCGCACTCGCGCATCCAGCGGTTGCGCGGGGTCCCTCCAAAGCGCCGGCCCGGGAACATCCGGAACTTTCAACGCGGCGGGGTCCTCCCCGCCAATGATGGCAACCGCGTCAGGCGCTCCCGCGCAATAACGCGTGAGAAAACAACCGACAAAAAAAATGGCGATACCGGCAGATTTTGTATAGCGATTCATGTTCATGTTAAAGGCCCGCGGCGCAATGCGGCCTTATTTCTAATAAGTAAAAAGTCCGCCTGACAATTGCAAGCGCATTTTTGGAATCGCGCCGGTTCAAAAGCCATTGACTCCGGCCCTTCGATCGGGGTCGCCTTTTCGGACCCCATAACCCGACGCCTTTTTTTCATTCCCTGTTTCGCCAATTTCAGGCATTATTTTGTTTCGACTATGGGAAAGCGACGCGAGGCGCGCGAACGCGCGGTCCAATTTTTGTTTCAGCACGATCTAAATCCGCCCAGGGATTTGGAACGGGCTTTGGACGAATTTTGGGATAATCAGCGCGGGGCCGCCATTGCCGACGAGCGGGCCGGCGCGCATTGGGGACAACCCGTGGACCTGCCTCCGCCCACCGCCGAGGAATCCGAGACGCGCCTCTTCGCCGATCCGCTGATTCGCGGCGTCATCGAATACCGCGACGCGATTGACGAAAAAATAAAATGTCACGCCAAAAACTGGGAATTTCATCGCATTGCCGCCGTGGACCGCAATGTCATGCGCCTGGCGATTTATGAAATGCTTTACCGCGACGATATCCCCCCGGTCGTCAGCATCAACGAAGCTGTGGATATCGCAAAGAAATTTTCGACCCAGGACAGCGGAAAGTTCGTCAATGGCATCCTCGATAAAATCCGCGGTGAAGCGCTGCGTCCGGCCAGGAACCTGAAATGAATTTTGCCGATCTCCATTTGCACACGAATTTTTCTGACGGAACCTGGACGCCCGAAGAACTGGTCGTGCAGGCGCAGAAAACGGGGCTTTCATGCATCGCGGTGACGGACCATGACACGGTGGAAGGTTGCGCCCGCGCCGCCGCGGCCTGCGCCGCCGTCAAAATGGAATTCATCCCCGGCGCCGAATTGACCGCCGAACAGAATGATACTGAGGTCCACGTGCTGGGCTATTACCTCGATACGGGCAATGAAAAATTGCTCGCGGAAATTGCCAGGTTCCAACTCGTCCGGCAAAACCGCATCCATGAAATGGTTGCGCGAGTCAATGAATTGGGCGTGCCGTTGCAGGCCGAATCCGTATTTGCGCTGGCCAATTGCAAATCCCCTGGCCGCCCGCACGTGGCGCGCGCCATGGTCAAGGCGGGCTACGTTAAGAATTTGGATGAGGCATTTGAGCGGTTCCTGAAGAAAGGCCGGCCCGCGTGGGTGCCCAAATCAAAGGTCTCGGCGCTGGAGGCCGTCGAGCTCATCCATCAGGCCGGCGGCCTGGCAGTCATGGCGCATCCCGGACTCAATCGGACCGACAGCATTATTCCAGCGCTGGTTGCCGCCGGCCTGGATGGGATTGAATGTTTCCACACGAAACATTCCACCGCCGTGTCCGAACGCTATCTTGAATTCGC
Source organism: Limisphaerales bacterium (assembly GCA_050737335.1). GTDB lineage: Bacteria > Verrucomicrobiota > Verrucomicrobiia > Limisphaerales > UBA11358 > UBA11358. The sequence continues at coordinate 8,947 of JBOHXA010000133.1, forward strand.
GGACAAATACAGTTTGCTTGTCACCGGCGGCAGCGACTGCCACGGTTTCAGCAAAGGAAAACCGCTGATTGGCACGATCAGACTGCCTTACGAACACGTCCAGAAAATGAAGCAACGTCGGGCCAAAGGCGCCGCAATCTCCGCCATCCCCGCCAAATAGCCGGTGGCACGTTCATGGGATTCTTCGATAAATTCAAGGCCGGTCTGGCTAAAACCCACGGCAAGCTCGTCCACGAAATCAAGCGTATCGTCACAGGCTCTCCGCGCCTGGACTCGGCGACGCTTGAGGAACTGGAGGCCGTCCTCATCGGCGCCGATCTGGGATTGGACATGGCGGCCCAAATTGTTGAGGCCGTCAGGAAAGGCTATGAATCGCAGGGCGGGGCCGGCCTGGATGTGTTTGCGGTTGCGGCTGGTGAAATCGAGAAAAGCTTCAGGACGACTGATTCAAACTTGGGCGATATCCCCGGCGGCGTTTGCGTTGTCTCAATTGTGGGCGTCAATGGCACTGGCAAAACGACGACCAGCGCCAAACTCGCGCAGTTTGCCCGTTCTCAAAACAAAACGGCTGTTCTTGCCGCATGTGACACGTTTCGCGCCGCAGCCATCGAGCAATTGAAACTATGGGGCCAAAAGGTGAAAGTCGAGGTCATCGCCGGGGCATACGGCGCCGATCCGGCCGCCGTGGCGCATGACGCCGTGACCGCCGCGCAGGCGCGCAAGGTGGATTTTTTGTTCATAGACACCGCGGGCCGGCTGCATACGCGGCACAACCTGATGCAGGAACTTCAAAAGTTGCACCGTGTCATTGGCAGACAATTGCCCGGCGCGCCCCATGAGGTTCTGCTCGTCCTCGACGCCACGACAGGAATGAACGCGATGAACCAGGCGCGCGAGTTCAACAAATCCGTTCCGCTCACGGGCCTGGTCGTCACGAAATTGGACGGCACCAGCAAAGGCGGAATGGTCGTCGCCATCCAGAAAGAACTCGGGCTGCCCGTGAAGTTTATCGGCCTGGGCGAACAAGCGGACGATCTGCAGCCTTTCGATGCAAAGCAATTTGCCCGGGCCATGTTTCAGGAATGACGCCTGCCCGCGCGCGGCCCGGGGAACCCAAAATTAACGTTCTGGTAAATTTTTTTGTCCGCCGTATTCTTTTTGCCCGTGGCGCTACTGGAAGTCAAAAATCTAAAGGTTCATTTTCCCGTCAAGCACGGACTATTCAGCCGCGCGCGTGAAACGGTCAAGGCCGTGGACGACGTGAGTTTCAGCATCGCTCCGGGCGAAACGGTGGGGCTTGTGGGCGAAAGCGGTTGCGGTAAAACCACGCTGGGCCGGGCGATCGTGCGCCTGCTGGAGGTCACGTCGGGTCAGGTCCTGCTTGATGG
>JBOHXA010000134.1:0-1341 GCA_050737335.1 Limisphaerales bacterium
GTCGTGGCGATGCCCAACCCAGGGCGGCTGATCCTCGCCACTCCCGAACACCCCGATCCGATCCCCACCGATGGCACGCTGGAAATTCCCGCGCGCTCAGCCGCGGTGGTGATGGAAGAGTAAGGACCTCGAAATCTCAAATCCTAACCGCGACGGCCGGAAAGCGGCCGAATTGTCGTTGTCCCCGTATTCTCTCCAATCCGTTTATCCACGAATTGCAGTAATGGAAGCGAATTAAAGGCAGGGGTTGCTGAGATTGGGGATTTACAGGGGCGGTATCAGGGAAAAAAAATTCGGCGGGGCGACGAAGACACACGTTAAAACATCGCCGCGCCCGCCGAGGCGCCCAGTTCTCATTGGGGCACAGTTATTCTACTACCGATGCCGTCGTTTGCAAGTTCAAAAACCGGATTGACCCAAAAAACGGGCGCGAAATTTTTTGGGGCGTTGAATCGCGGCTCGGCCCGAGGATCGAGCGCCATTGTCAGCTTAGCGGCCAGCCCCCATGGTCAGCGATGAGTGAATCAATTTGCGCCATGAGGGTGCGTGTCTCAGCCAGCGCGCTGACCGTCCGCTGGTAATGCTCGATGTCGTCCGCGCCGAGGGTCCGGCCCTTTCGGTCTTTGAGCCATTTTTCACAGACCTGATAGCCGCCAATGCGGAACTGCCAGACCGCTGGAGTGACGCCCTCGAAATATTGTTTTGCATTGATGTACACGCGGCCCATTTTGCCGCCGGGCAAACTTCGCTTTTCGGGCGCTCCAATTCTGCAGGCTTTCGGCGGCACATACAGGACCCTCTCGACTACGTTATCGCCGGGCACATCGAACGCAACTAATTCCGGTCCTTCCTGTGCAAGGGTGTGCAATCCAACCAGCTTTTCGCCGACTTCCGTCAGCTTTTTAAATAGAACTCGGTCACCGGTAATTTGGACGCGAGGGAAGCCCAACTTGAGGAATTCGGCGTAGCGGTCGCGGTAGCTTTGAGAATGAAGAATGGCATAGAAATAATTGAAAATATCTTGAGGCCCGAATTTTTTTCTTGAGATCGCCGTGACCATCCGCGACAAATTCCAAACCCACGGCCTGCGTAAGCTGCTTCACGAACCCGGCTGAAAGATTTGGCCGCCGTCCGTTCTCGTGCGAAACCAATTCAGCTTGCGCTTCGGATTCGCCATTTGGATAAAGATAAAGCGGGAAGACGGTGTTGATATCGTAGGCGGCGCATGATTTATGGCCCGCGATTATATCGGTGGCAAAAGCGCCAAATCCTTCCTTTGTTTGCCGCGTCGTGATGAGTCCTAAATTTCCACCCGCCAGGAAATGCCGCATCAGTCCAGCG
>JBOHXA010000135.1:0-1509 GCA_050737335.1 Limisphaerales bacterium
GACCGGTGTGGCGAATGATCCATTTCAGTTCCACCGGACCGGTTTTGACACCCTTGCCGACCCGGACGACAGTCAAACATGAACGGTCTGGATTTGCCCCTTCAGGAAATCAGCGTGGCGATTCGGGTTGGCGACTCGCAATTGCCCGGCGAATTAGTTTTGCCCGTGGACGCGCCCGGAATTGTCATCTTCGCTCACGGCAGCGGGAGCAGCAGGCGCAGCCCGCGCAACCAATTCGTCGCCTCCCATTTGCAGAGCCGCGGTCTGGGCACATTGCTTTTGGATTTGCTTACCGGGCAAGAACAACGCGAGGATTGCCACACCGCCCATCTGCGTTTTGATATTTGGTTACTGGCCCAAAGACTTATTGCGGCCACAAACAGGATATCGCATCACGAGACGACCTGTGATTTGCCGATCGGCTATTTCGGTTCGAGTACGGGGGCGGCGGCGGCACTGGTTGCGGCAGCCACGGATGGCCGCGCAAAGGCAATTGTCTCGCGCGGCGGCCGGCCGGACCTCGCAGGGGACAAACTGGAGTGCGTCGGTCCGCCAGTTCTTTTGATCGTGGGCGAAAACGATGGCGAGGTGATCGAGTTGAATGAGCGCGCCCGGGAAAAAATGAAGCGCAAAAACCCGTTGAGCATCATCCCAGGCGCCACGCATTTGTTTGAAGAGCCAGGCGCGTTGGAGGAAGTAGCGCGGCTGGCGGCGGAATTTTTTTTGAAACATTTGAAATAATGGAAATGCGCGCAAAAGATCGGCCCGGTCCGCAACGGTTCTCTGAACGGGCCGTGAAAATCGAAGAGCATGAGCGGGCGTTTGCGTTTCTGGAAATGAATGAACGCTCCGGTGTTGGGCAGGGCGGGAACGGGCGCGGAAAAAGACGCCATTAACAATGGCTCGATTTATTCTGGCCTGCGGCCCTCATTCTCCCGTTTCTCATGGTGCAAACCGTGAGCGAGGACTGCCGCGATGGCGGATTGAAATCGCCGAAGTACGGGTAATCAATCGTTTCCAGCCACCAGATGATGCCCATCCGGTTCTAACGTTTCAGTTTTTCAAGGTTCAAAGACTTGCTCAACCTTGAACTGTCCATAATCGGGGTTATATTTCCGGGGTGGAAGGAGATTGGATTATGAAACTGGGCAAAAGTCAAAAAACAAGGAGGCAATCGCCGGCTCCCATGCAACGATGGCAGCGGGAAATTGACCGGCTTTTCGGCGATCCCCTCGGCGATTGGTTGATGCCCGAGGAGCCCTCTGAAGATTGGATGCCTGCCGTAAACGTGTACCATGAAAAACGGAACTTTGTGGTCGAAGCCGAAATTCCCGGCATGAAGAAGAACGAGATTCGAATTTTCATGCGCGGCAATTGCCTGAACATCACCGGCCAGAGCCATGAAAAACGCAAGCAAATCTGCCGCGCTGAACGACATTTTGGCCGCTTCCACCGCGCTATCGCTCTACCTGGGCCGGTGCAATCCGGCGCCATTCAAGCCCATTACAG
>JBOHXA010000136.1:0-7782 GCA_050737335.1 Limisphaerales bacterium
GTCTCAAGCCAGGCGCCTTCCAAGGCGCGAACTTTTTTCCGCCGGCTGATCACCTCGGTGATTCTCTGGGCGGTCATCATTGCCGCCCTGTTCTTCAGCAATCGCGTCATTTCCGACGATGCTTTTGTCTGCATCATCGCCCTGCTTTCCGCCGCCGGGCTGATGGAATTCTACGGCCTGGCGGAAAAACGCGGGCTGGCCTGTTTCAAATGGTGCGGCCTTGTCGGCGGCATTTTGCTCGTGGTCGGCACATTCTTCAATCTCACCGGACATTTGGGAATGACCGGTTCGCCCGCGCGCGTGAATGATTTTGAGACGGGATTCCTGATTCTATTCGTGCTGGGGCTTTGCGTGCGACAGCTTTTCTCAACGAAAAATACGGCGGGAATGGCCGCCATTGCCACGACGCTCTTTGGACTCATGTACGTGCCCTGGCTCATGAATTTCATTCAGGAAATCTACTTTTTTCCCCATGTTCAGGGAAATTTCTTCCTCATCTATTTTGTGCTGGTGACCAAATTCAGTGACACCGGCGCGTATGCCGTCGGTTCGCTCATCGGCAGACACAAAATGATCCCGCGCGTCAGCCCCGGCAAAACCTGGGAGGGATTTGCCGGCGCGATTGTCCTGTCCACGGCGGCCAGTCTGGTTTTTGTCCATTTTTTGGGGGGTAGAATGGCGGGCATGAACTGGATGCACGCCACGATCCTGGGCGTCGTCCTCAGTTCGACCGCGGTGATTGGCGACTTGATCGAATCGCTGTTCAAACGCGAAGCCGGTGTGAAGGATTCGGGCAGGTTCTTCCCGGGCATCGGCGGCCTCCTGGACCTGCTGGACAGCCTTTTGTTTAATGCCCCCATCATGTATTTGTATCTGAGACACATTTTGACAAACCCCGGTTTTCAACATTGACGAATTATTCAGTCTCAGCCGTAACCATGCAGTCGGGAGGGAATTGATTGCGCGGCAGATTTTTGCGCGCACGATTTTGCCGATAAATGGTTAGCTTTTGATCAAGAGGCAAATTTTGAGTGTCTTTGATCCAAGTCGTAATAAGAGGGCCCCTTCATCGCAAAAGGTGGCTTCTTTTGCCACCAGCTCAAGCTTCTTTTGCAACTCTGCCACTTCTTTTAAGCAAGCGACTCCGACACTCGCACAACGGCGCTTGATTCATTTTAGCAAGCGTGTTATCGTAGAACCCCAATTGGTATAATTTAAGGTCATCGTATGAAACACGAGAGCGATATAGGGAGGGCAGATCAAGACATTACGACCAAAAAGCCAGTGGCTTTTGCCCCGGACTTCGGAGGGGGTTCCGAGGACGCAGAGGCTTGGTCCGGCCTTTTGGCCAGTGCCGGCCCCCGCGACCACATCGTGCAGCTCTATCAGGATCAGGAGTTCCTCAACCGCGCTGTGTGCCGTTTCGCGGCGGGCGCAATTGCCAATGGAGAGGGAGTAATCCTCGTGCCGACGGCAGCCCATTGGGAAGCGTTTCAGCCTCGGCTCGAAGCTGAGGGCGTGGACGTGAAAGCGGCGCAAAACCGCGGACAGCTCGCCATCGTTGACGCCGACGAAACTCTTCCGCGCTTCATGCGCGACGCCATGCCTGACGCGCCGGTGTTCCTGGGTTTGGCGGCGGAAGTCATCTCCACCTCCCGCGACGAAGGCCGCTACCCGAAGGTGCGCTGGTGGGGCGAGATGGTAAATATCCTTTGGGAACAAGGACACGTTGCCGCCAGTATGAACCTCGAGGACCAGTTCCATCGGCTTGCCCACCAGCATGACATCGCCATTTTCTGCTCCTTTGTTGTGGATAATTTCAAGAGTGAGGTGCATTCCCGCATGCTGCCGCGCCTGGGACAAAACCATTCTCATTTGATTCCTGTGGAAGATTACGCGCGCCTTGAGCGCGCGGTGGCTGAAGCACTCCGCGACACTTTGGGACCGGGTGACGCGCACGCGCTTCAAGAGAAGCTTCTCTCCGGCTACTCGCCGGCGTTCCGGATGCCTCGATCCCAGGCGTTGCTGCTGGCGTTGCGCGAGACCATGCCCAAGTTGGCCGATTCCGTTCTTGAACGAAGCCGCATCCTGTACACCGCTTCACGCGCCCGCTAATGCCATCTGTCGCAAAAGAGAGAGTGGCGGTCCCCCCGGATAATTGGCCACTGTCAGGCGGCATCAGCATTGACCTTGTCGGCATCCTTAATGCCTTGGAGATTCCCATTATCATGATCGGCATGGATTGCAAGGTCACCCGTTTCAACCAGTCTGCCGCTGACGCCCTTGGCCTTGATCTCTCGGACATCGGGTTGCTTCCGCCCAAAATCCAGCGTCTTTGCGAGCCTGAAGATATTGCTATATTATTCGCGGAAGTGATGGCCGAAGGCCTGTCCCTGCAGCGTGAAATTCGCTATGCGGACCGGTGGTTCATTCTCCGGGTGGCTCCATATAAAGGCAATAGCCGGCAGATTGAAGGGGCCGTCCTGGCCTTCACGAATATCACCGCCTTGCGTGAAGAGCTCGCTCAGGCAATCTACGAGCGCGAATATACCAAAATGATTCTCAATACCGTGATCCAGCCGCTCGTGGTGCTGGACTCTGACTTGCGCGTTCTCACAGGGAACCGGGCATTTTACAGCATGTTCGGCGTCTCCCGCGAAAAATCAACCGGCGCTCCGCTACGGGATCTGGGAAACCACGAGTGGAATGCGCTCCCTCTTTGGACGCAGATCAAAACGAATCTTTCGGAAAGCACGGAGTTTGAAACGGTCGAAGTCCGGGCCGATTTTCCAGGCATTGGCCGCCGCGCCGTGCTGATTGACGCGCACCGGCTGCCTCGCGGTGACCGGGCAAATATTTTGGTTGTTCTCCTGGATATTACGGATCGCAAAGAGGCTGAACAAAGAATCGCGGAAAGTCTGGACCGGGAAAAGGCCGCCCGCGAACAGGCCGAAACCGCGGCTCGCGCCAAAGATGATTTTCTGGCGGTTCTTTCACACGAGCTGCGCACTCCCTTAAACCCCGTGCTTCTCGTGGCAAGCGATTCCGCTGAAAACCCTGAATTGGCCCCCGATATCCGCGCGCAATTTGAGACCATCCTCACCAACGTCGAAATCGAAGCCAAATTGATTGACGACCTGCTGGATTTGACTCGTATCAGGACCGGCAAGTTGAATCTCGATCTGCAAACAGTGGACGCGCATGCTGTGCTCACCCGGGCCTTTGATACGGTTAAGGCCGATATTGCTGCAAAGCAAATCCAGGTTGTTTCCAATTTGAACGCCGGGCAATGCCGGGTTTCTGCCGATGCTGTCCGGCTACAACAAGTCTTTTGGAACGTCCTGAGGAACGCGGTAAAATTCACCCCGAAGGCCGGGAGAATTACGGTCGAGACGTTTTCCACGCCGGAACCGCGTCGCCTCCACGTGGTTATCAAGGACACCGGCATCGGAATGACTCCGGAGGAATTGGCACATATGTTTTCGGCGTTTTCACAAGGCGAGCATAACAAGGATAATCCGGCCCTTTACGGCGGACTCGGATTGGGCCTGGCGATTTCCAAAAGGCTGGTGGAACTCCATTCGGGCACTATCCGCGCGTTCAGCGACGGGCGCGATCTCGGCTCGAAGTTTATTATTGAATTGCCTTTGGCAAACAATCCCTAGGCTGGCAGCCCGTTAAAAAACCATTCGCCCGCTCGGTTCACATCCGACCGGCCCGCGCGTCAAGTACCGCTCCTGCTTTCCCGCCGACCTTTTGACCGCTTGATTCTATCTATGAAAACACCATTGGCAGTGCCAGTTAAGCTGTCAGTAAAAGGTTAACTCCGATCGCGAAAAATTCCGGCGGATTGGCCTGAATAGTCTTTACTTTTACCAGCAATTTGATAATTCCCCTTTGTCTGGATCAATGCAACAGACTCGGCCCGTCTGTGGCTCATAATATTTGCCGTTAAAAATGAAAAATGTGGTTTTATTGGGTTCCACCGGTTCCATCGGCACCAGCACGGTAAAGGTGGCTGAAGACCTTCCGGACCGCGTTCGGTTGCTCGGGCTGGGGGCGGGGAATAACACGGCTCTGTTAGAGGAACAAACGCGCCGGCATAGGCCCGCCGTTGTCTCAATTTTTGATCCGGCGAAAGCCGGGGACCTGCAGCGGACCCTCGGCAATGGGACTCGAGTGCTCTCCGGCGAGGAGGGTTTGATCGAACTGGCCACGCTCCCGGAGGCGGACATCGTCCTTATTGCCATTGTGGGCACCGCCGGGCTTAAGCCCGCGCTGGCGGCCATTCGCGCGGGCAAAGACATCGCCGTGGCATCCAAGGAAATCCTGGTCATGGCTGGCGAGATTGTCATGAGCCAGGCGCGCAAACACGGGGTCCGCGTCCTGGCCGTGGACAGCGAGCATTCCGCAATTTTTCAGTGCCTCGATGGAAAAGCGGCCAATTCCGTGCGGAAACTCTGGCTCACCGCCAGCGGCGGCCCGTTCCGCGACAAGAAAGTCTGGCCCAGGGAAAGGTTTTCCGAGATCACCGTTGAATGCGCGCTTAAACATCCCTCCTGGGTCATGGGTAAGAAAATCACGATTGATTCGGCCACCTTATTCAACAAGGCGCTGGAAATGATTGAAGCGCGGTGGCTCTTTGATATCGAAATGGCGCGCGTAACGGTGGTTGTGCATCCCCAAAGCGTTGTCCATTCCATGGTTGAATTTGTGGACGGTTCGGTCGTGGCCCAATTGTCCACCCCGGATATGTGCCTGCCAATCCAATACGCCTTGACGTATCCCGACCGGGCGCCCAGCAACCGCGTGCGGACCGATTTTGCGAAGCTCGGTCAACTCACCTTTGAGGAGCCGGACGTCGAACGGTTCAGGGCCATTTCCCTGGCGCGGCGCGCCGGGGAAGTCAGCGGGACGCTCCCCGCCGTTTTGAACGCCGCCAATGAAGTCGCGGTCGAAGCGTTCGTGAACCGGAAAATCAGTTTTTCTCAAATCACCGACACCGTTCAACGAACCATGGACGCTCACAAAGTCATTGACCACCCCACTTTGCCTCAAATTCTCGAATCCGACGCCTGGGCGCGCAAAACCGCCGCTACTTTCTGAATTTACGATCTACGATCTACAATTTGCGCAAATCAGTGACTCTTGCCAAACGTCGCGATTTCCCGGATTTGCCGGCATCGCCAAACCCATTGGCGCAAGGTGTTCTGATTACAAATTGCGCCACCACTACACTTGACGCGCAAATGGTAAAAACATTGTGAAACAGAAAATTGCTGATATAGTCTAGGCGCCCATTCGCATGATGGTTTTTCACGGCATTTTTATAACGCTGGAAGTGGTGTTGCTGTTCAACCTCCTGATTGGAGTTCATGAACTGGGGCATTTCCTTGCCGGCAAATGGCGCGGCCTCAAAATTGACAGGTTTGCCATCTGGTTCGGCAAACCGATCTGGAAAACGAAAATCGGAGGGGTGGAGTACGCGCTCGGCTGGATCCCGGCGGGGGGTTACGTGGCCCTTCCTCAAATGGCCACCATGGAAGCGATCGAAGGCAAGACGGATACGCCGGTGCAACAACTGCCACCGGTTTCGCCCCTGGATAAAATAATCGTGGCGGTCGCCGGGCCGCTGTTCAGCTTTTTGCTTGCGGTCTTTTTTGCATTTATCGTTTGGGGAGTGGGCAAACCGACCACCGAAGGGGACAACACAACGCAAATCGGCTGGGTTGATCCCACTGGCCCGGCCTGGAAAGCCGGCCTTCGAGCCGGTGATACAATCCTGGCCATAGATGGGTACCCGGTAAAACACTTTGCCGCCACGACCCAGGACAGCGTGACCTGGCGCATCATTACAAGCGAAGGCCCGAAGATCGCCATAAAATATAATCGCAATGGCCGGATAAAAATGGCCTATGCCACGCCTTACTATCATCCAACTTACTGGTATGAGCGAAAGGCTTTGAGGCAAATTCTCGCGGCGCCGGCCGAGCCTTCCATCGTGGATTCAGTCATCAGCAACAGCCCCGCCGCCGCCGCCGGATTGACCAACGGCGACATTATTACCACCATGAATGGCAAAAAGGTCTATAGTCCGCTGGCCATCATGTCGGCTGAGGACGCAATGAGCAATGGGCCGGTGAAACCGCTGACGTTTACCGTCGTCCGCGGAACGCGGCATTTCCAGAGGACGCTGCTTGCCAAGAAACCCGTCCAGCCAACCAATAGTCCCCCTTCGCTGGGGATCGTCGCGTACCTGCTTGATACGAACATTTCACTCGTGCATCCCACCCCCTATGCGCAAGTGCAAACGAGCGTCGGCCAGATTATAGGCACGTTGGAGGCCGTCCTCTCTCCTAATATACATGTCGGCGTCCAGCAATTAGGCGGCGCGGTTATGATCGCGCGGGTCTATTACAATTTATTCCAAAGTCCCGATGCCTGGCGGCAGGTATTGTGGTTTAGCGTTATCTTAAACGTGAACCTGGCCCTCCTGAACATGCTGCCCTTGCCCGTGCTCGATGGCGGCCATATCCTGCTTTCGCTCATCGAAGTCGTCCGCCGCCGACCCGTGAGCGCCCGCATTCTCAACAGCATCCAAACCGGCTTTGCAACGCTCCTGATCGGGTTCATGCTCTATATCGCATTTTTCGACACCGGCGACTGGGTCCGTAGCGCGCGCGCTGACCACGAGCAACCCATCATTTTTGCTCCCGCTCCAACTTCAGATAATGGACGTTCGATCCATATCCAGCCAAACGGAAAATAAAGGTCTGCGAATTTAGATTCACTGTTTTCCGTTTGCTAATCGCGGCAGCCTCACGTGCGGAGGTTCTGACCTTTTGTCATGGCTTTTTATGCCGCGCCAATCTTATCTGTTTCCATTTGTGGCTGGATTTCGCGCATGGTTGAATCGTAAATTGGTGGTGTTTTTCCTGCATTTCGTGTTACCTTTTCCCCAGTGCGTTACTGCGATTCACCATTCTATTACAAGCGCCGGCGAACGCGCGAAATTGTCATAGGCAATCCGGCCCGCGGCGGCGTGATCATCGGGGCCGCCCATCCGGTCGTCAAGCAATCCATGCTCACGTGCGATACCATGGACACCGCCGAGTGCGTCCGGCAAACGCTCGAGCTGGTTGCCGTGGGATGCCAGGTCGTCCGCATCACCGCGCCCACCGTCAAGGACGCCGCCAATCTTCAGAATATCGTTCGCGAATTGCGCGGACAAAATTGCCTCGTGCCCATCGTCGCCGACATCCATTTCAAGCCCGACGCCGCCATGGAAGCCGTCAAATGGGTCGAGGTGGTCCGGGTCAATCCGGGCAATTATGCCGACAAAAAGAAATTCGCCGTCAAGGAATATACGGACGATGAATACGCCGCGGAGCTTCGGCGTATCGAGGACGCTTTTACGCCGCTGGTCCTCGAAGCGATAAAATTGAATCGTTGTTTGCGCATCGGCACCAATCACGGCTCGCTGAGCGATCGCATCATGAACCGTTACGGCGATACTCCGCTGGGCATGGTGGAAAGCGCGTTGGAATTCGCCCGCATCTGCCGCAAGCACGATTTCCATAACTTCAAATTTTCGATGAAGTCGTCCAATCCCAAGGTGATGATCGAGTGCTATCGCCTGCTGGTGGCCCGCTTGGACGCTCTCGGGCCGGATTGGAATTATCCCATCCATTTGGGCGTCACCGAAGCCGGAGAAGGCGAGGACGGCCGCATCAAGAGCGCCATTGGCATTGGCTCGCTGCTATGCGACGGCCTGGGCGACAC